>CAZXTH010000099.1:8561-10127 GCA_964643585.1 uncultured Pseudoalteromonadaceae bacterium | reverse complement strand
GGGGGCTATCGTCGGTATCACACTGGTATTGTCAGCAGTTTTTCTGCCGCTGGCGTTTATGTCAGGTTCTGTAGGGGTTATCTATCAGCAATTCTCTCTGTCTCTGGCGGTGTCGATCCTGTTTTCAGGTTTTCTGGCTCTTACATTTACTCCTGCTTTGTGTGCAACTTTACTCAAACCGGTTCCAGCCGGGCATCATGAGAAAAAAGGGTTTTTCGGTGCATTCAACCGGGTGTTCACCAGTTTAACCCAACGTTATTCTGGGTTGACCACAAAAACAGTAAGCCGAGCTGGCCGTTTTATGCTGATCTACGCCGGAATTATTGCGCTGTTGTCTTTTGTTTATCTACGATTGCCAGAATCGTTTGTACCAGAGGAAGACCAGGGATATCTGCTGGTTGATATTCAGTTACCTGCCGGTGCAAGCCGTACCAGAACTGAAGCAGTCAGTGAGCAAATTGAACAGTTTCTGGCTTCCCGTGAAAGTGTTGATTCCACTTTTCTGGTGATGGGATTTAGCTTTTCTGGTATGGGCGAGAATGCAGCGCTAGCATTTCCTACTCTGAAAGACTGGTCTGAACGAGGTAAAGGGCAATCTGCTTTTGATGAAACCAATGCAGTAAACGAACGCTTTTACGGTAATAGCGATGGAGCAATCATGGCTGTAACCCCGCCACCAATAGAAGGATTGGGGAACTCCAGCGGTTTCGCGTTACGTTTGCAAGACCGTGGCGGAGTAGGGCGTGAAGCATTGATACAAGCAAGAGATCAGTTGCTGGGCGAAGTTTATGCTAATCCGAAATTCTTATATGCCTACATGGAAGGACTGGCAGATGCACCTCAGCTGAGCCTGCAAATTGACCGAGAAAAAGCCAGTGCTCTTGGTATCAGTTTCGATGCCATAAGTAATGCGTTGTCTACTGCATTTGGTTCTATGGTGGTCAGTGACTTCTCCAATGCCGGCAGACAACAGCGGGTAGTAGTACAAGCCGAAGCGAACAGCAGAGCCACAGCAGAAAGTGTACTAGGGCTTTATGTTGCCAATAACCGAGGCGAGCAGGTACCGCTGAGTTCTTTTGTTAACACAACATGGAGCAATGGTCCTGTTCAATTATCACGTTACAACGGTTATCCTGCTTTTAAAATCGCAGGTGATGCAGCCCCCGGTATCAGTTCCGGTGAAGTAATGGCAGAACTGGAGCAGATTATCAGCCGCTTGCCTGCTGGTATCGGCTACGAATGGACAGGGTTGTCTTATCAGGAAAGATTTGCCAGCGGTCAGGCACCTAAATTACTGGCACTGTCGATTCTGGTGGTATTTTTATTGCTGGTTGCTCTTTATGAGAGCTGGTCTATTCCCTTATCAGTAATGCTCATTGTACCTATTGGCGCGTTAGGTGCGGTACTGGCCGTAACAGTGGCTAATATGGCAAATGACGTGTATTTCAAAGTTGGGCTTATTACCATCATTGGGCTTTCGGCCAAAAATGCGATTCTGATTGTTGAGTTTGCCAAGGAACTGCTGGAAAAAGGCAGCGAAAATATTCACAAGGTGATGGATAAAGT
>CAZXTH010000099.1:0-8551 GCA_964643585.1 uncultured Pseudoalteromonadaceae bacterium | reverse complement strand
TGCTGGAAAAAGGTTATTCGTTACGTGATGCCGCTATAGAAGCTGCCAGGTTACGGTTCCGCCCAATCATAATGACATCAGCTGCTTTTATACTTGGGGTTGTTCCTCTGGCATTAGCATCTGGTGCCGGCGCCGCAAGTCAGCAAGCGATAGGAACCGGGGTAATTGGCGGTATGCTTAGCGCAACTATCCTGGGTGTTATTTTTGCGCCAGTCTTTTTTGTCTGGGTTCTTGGCCTGTTTAGTAAGGCTCACCCGGCCACACAACCAGACAGCATCAAGGAAATATAATTATGTCATTTCATAAATTACCTTCATTGCTGGGTCTTGCTATTCTGGTGTCAGGTTGTTCACTGGCTCCGGATTATCAGCAACCGGGTCTCCCGGTTGCTGCGAACTGGAGTGGTAATGACACAGAAATAATAGCTACCCAACAGAACGGCTGGGATACATTTGTTACTGATGAAGTGCTGCGGCAATTAATCAACACTGCTCTGGAAAATAACCGTTCTTTCCGGCAAGTGTTGCTTGATATAGAAAGTGCCAGAGCCCAATACAGGATTCAGCGGGCAGAGCGTTTGCCACAGCTCGATGCTACCGGCACAGGAAGCAGGCAACAGGTGCCTGCCAGCCTTTCAGGTACTGGTGCCACCGGAATAAACAGTAATTATCAGGTAGGATTGAGCCTGCCTGATTATGAGCTGGACTTATTTGCGCGAGTAAAAAACCTGTCTGATGCAGCTCTTGAGCAATATCTGGCAACAGATGCTGGTAGCAAAGCAGCTCAGGTTGCTCTTATAGCAGAAGTTATTCAGGTTTTTCTCACTTATGAAAGTACTCAGCAACGCCTGATACTTATCAGGCAAACGGCTGAAAGCCGCCAGAAGTCACTGGCATTAACAGAGCAAAGGCGCATTCTGGGTGATGCTTCAGCGCTGGATTACCAGGAAGCATACGGCCTTCTGCAGCAGGCAGGAATTGAACAGGAAAGAGTCAACCGGGAACATCTTCAGGCTAGAAACGCCTTGATTCTGCTTCTTGGTATAGCCGATACGGAAACGTTATTCTCAGAAAGCCCCCGGGCCCAGAAACTGGTTTTACAGGATATCGGAGCAGGGACCCCGTCACTATTAATAGCCAACAGACCAGATATTCAGGCTAGCGAACATCGTTTGAAAGCAAGGCATGCCGATATTGGCGCAGCACGTGCAGCGTTTTTTCCAAGAATATCATTAACCGGTAATATTGGTACTGCCAGTTCTGAAATATCAGGGTTGTTTGGTAGTGGCTCGCGTGCCTGGTCTTTTGTACCTCAGATATCACTACCTATTTTTGCTGGAGACCGCAACCGGGCAAACCTGACGCTGGCACAGGTCAGAAAGGATATTGCTGTTGCTGAGTATGAGTACCAGATACAAACCGCTTTCCGTGAAGTTGCAGATGCACTGGCGGCGACAGACACTTTACGCCGTGAAGAAGAGTCACAATCTGCACTTGCAGCATCAGCAGAGAAAACTATGCAATTAGCAGAAGCCAGATACCGAGGTGGCATTGATAGCCACCTCAGATACATGGAAGCGCAACGCCAAAACTTTGCAGCTCAAAGCAGCATGATTGAAGTAAATACACAACGGCAAATAGCTCTGGTAGATTTATTCCGGGCTCTTGGTGGTAACTGGTATGCAGAGCAGGGGCGTTAAGCCCCTTAATCTGGTAATCTGAAAAGGTATGTATCCTGGAGATCAATGAGTATGAGCAAGATCACTATCTATCATAATCCGGCTTGCGGAACTTCACGCAATACGTTGGAAATGATCCGTAACAGCGGTACCGAACCAACCATCATTTATTATCTTGAGACACCGCCTGCACGCCAAGAGTTAATAAAGCTAATTACTGATATGGGTATCACAGTACGCTCGTTATTGCGTAAAAATGTTGAGCCATACGAGCAACTGAAACTTGCAGAAGATCGATTTTCTGACGAGCAGTTAATTGATTTCATGTTGCAACATCCAATTCTGATTAATCGCCCGATTGTGAGTACATCTTTAGGAACAAAACTTTGCCGGCCATCAGAAACTGTATTGGATATTCTTCCCACAGCGCAAAAAGGTTCGTTCACTAAAGAAGATGGTGAGCAGGTTATTGATAAATATGGTAACCGGTTAAATGCTTAAAGATTAGGACTCGGTTTTAGTGGGTAAAACCAATATATAAGCACCTATAGTTAATTTAACTTATCTTTAGCTCTCAGCTACTTCATGTATTGGCATTCAAATACTTTAGTATAAAATTCATTATCTTACTTCATTTTTTAGATGTCTATATTTTATTTAAGTTCATGAATCTTTGTTTTTAATCGCTTTTTTGAATAAAAAAATATGTTTATATTCCATACTGATACATGGTTTTTAAAGAATAACGAATGCGAACCAAGGGACGTCCAATGCGAGATAATCTACCGTGGGACCAGATTTTTTGTTTACTAGATTGTAAGTGGCAGCGTCATATTCTCAACCAGTTAAGACACCACCAAAAATTAGTTATCCTCAAATCAGTAGGCCTCAGGGTCGGTATAGCTGATAGTGAATTAGACTATGCTTCCGACGAAATATACATAGATGACGCTCTGCTGGCGTATTCGGCAATCTTGATTGACATACCCTCTTTTAACGAGGAGTTGCTTCAAAGGATAGTGTCCTTATTCAAGGAAGATACAGATTCTGTTCCACAAGACGACAATCAGCCAGAATTAAATAAAAATTCATCAGAAACAAAAGCATTTTCAAACCACGGAAGTAGTCCAAACCGCAAGTTTCAAAAAAGCGTGAAAAATGAACATTTGCAAGATGCTGGTGAATCGAGCATTCGATCTACAACCTACAAAGAAAAGTTAACTCCTTCCTGTAATTACTCAAAAAATAATGGGTATCTTAGCAATAAAACGGTGCCTTCTTTAGAGCAACAAGCTGCTTTGGATCTATGCGATAGTGGCTTAATAGTGAATAGCTTTGCAGGTACGGGTAAGACAACTCTTGCAAGTCATATCGTTGATAAACTTGGTCACACGAATACCATTTATGCAGCATTTTTGCGAGAGAACCGAGAAGAAGCCAAGGAGCGAGTCACTAGCCAAGCGTTTACCCAAGATGCATTGGCTGTTCAGCATGCTCTAAAACACTCGCCATTTGCTGCTTCCTTTGATCCCAACGACATGAAAAAGTCTTCAGAATCAACCGCAGTTCAGATTGTTCTCGGATTGCCTAATAAGATGGATATCGGCTCAAAAACAGTCAAGTACTACACACTTTCTCGTCTAGTTCAGGATACGGTTTACAATTACTGCAACAGTATTGATGATTCACTACAGCCCAAGCATGTACCAGTAAATGTCATGAGTCCTCAAGCAATAGAGGCATTCGTTAATTGGGGAAATTGCTATTGGGAGTTCTTAATATCTCGTCATGAACACGATAATCACATTATTAAATTCCATCACTTGATGAAGTTCTGGTCTTTGAGACCAGATATACAACTTCCATATGAGCTGTCCAATATCATCGTTGATGAAGCACAAGATACTAACGGTGCTTTTTTCAGAGTTATGCAGAATCATGCGGACAGAAACTTAATCGTGATAGGTGACAGGCATCAGCAACTATTTAAATGGCGTGGCGCAGTCAATACGATGAACCTGTTTAATCTACCAAAGCAGTATTTGACTGTATCTCGCAGATTTGGGGAGTCAATAGCAATAGGTGCGAATAATGTTCTCGCGATGCATAGCGAACCGCCCGTAAGCAAAGTAGGTGGTAACACGGAGGTCAATTCTGAAATAATTTTTTATCAGCCAGATGAAACATTCCCTGGGCAAGTTGGCGCAATATTGACACGTACTCGCACCGAGATCATCGCTATAGCCAAAAATGAACTCGAAATGGGTAATGCTATTAGTGTTAAAACTGAATTTACTAGTGTGCGTTATTTGTGTCAAAACATTGTTGCACTTGCAAATCAGGACAGAAAGAGTATCACTCATTCTTATATATCCAAGTGTCACTCGATATCTAATCTAGAGACAGAGTTGGATAACAATCCTGACGGAGATATATATTTTGCTTTCAAATTGTATCAAAAGTACAAAGAACAAGTTCTGGCCATAATTGACCATGTTGAGCAAATGAATCAGCCTGAATCAGAAGCGACTAGAGTCATAAGTACAACTCATGCGCTAAAAGGTAGAGAGTGGGACACCATTGTTATTTCAACTGACTATCTATATCTGTTGGAATCGCCCAGAGCAGATATTGATGATGAACTCTGCGTTTTATATGTTGCTCTCACACGAGCGAGGAAAAGAGTTTACATCCCGTATGGCTTAAAAAAATACTTTTCAAAATAATAATCTAGCTAGTTGATATACTTGCTTCCAGGAAAGGTTGCCATGTGTTGAACAAGTAAGCAATATATGAACTGAAATCAGCAAGATACAGTTCTTGTCAGTAATGGGAGGATTACCAGTAGTCTTTTGTGCAACGAAGATGCGGAAATAGGGGAGCGCTCATAACCTTCAGCCAGCATTAAAAGGAGCTCGTCTTCTATCTGAATATCTAATTTATTCACCATTATTTGGCTTCAGTGTATTTGCCAGTTCAAGCTTAACTTGCTCTTTTGCAAACAAATAAACCAGACTAACTACACGATTGGTAGTCGATGGGGTACTTAGGTTTGGGCTATCAGGAAATATCCGTACCGGTACCAACTGCTCTCTTACAATGTATGTCTTAGTGAGTACATTTTGGATGTTTTGAAGATTTTGCTTCTGCTCAGTAAAAGCTTGCTGATAACGAGCATTATTTATTGCCAAAAGCTCAGTTTTTTGTACTGAAATCTGTAATGATCTTGCAATCCTAAGAGAAGGGTGAACAAACACCCCAAGGAGAGAACCCTTATTTATTTTAATAACCACAGAAAAGTCTACTATTGAAGAATCAATCTTTTATACATGTTAATTTCCCTACGCTTCATTTTTCTATGGAAATCACAATCTATATGCTCACCTTCAATATCATCCGGGTTATCTCCCAATCCAACAATCACAAAATCACGATAGTAATTCTTATAAAGATAGGCGTGAAGATCTACAAATAAGATTTCAAAATCAATATCATAAAAACATTCTGAAGGTCTATTTGATTCACTGTGATTTGCGCGCATAGTCGTGCCATTTTTGTTGATGTAAATACTATCTAGATGCTTTAAAGCACCTTTTTCAATATTTAAAAGCTGGTTTTTTGATATCCTATAATCGCATTTAAAAGCGCAAAATATATAATAAGATGGATGCGTTGAGCTGGATGACCTGGATGTAAGATCTTTCATAGTCATCCCTACCTTGGCAAAACTACTATCTCTATGGTCAGCGCCCAGATAGATCCAGCCATCTCTTGACTCATAATTTTCTTTTGAGTCATGATATTGTTGATCCATTTTATAGTCGGAATATGGATCAGGTTCTAAATCAAACATTCTTTTAGGTCTTTTCAAAATTATCTCACTTACTTATCTATACGCTTTAGTTTAGAAAATTTTTTCAAAAATGGTCAAATTATTCTCAACTGCGTTGCGCATGTCTTTAATGTGCTTGTGAATATAGCGCTGAGTTATTGTGATGCTCGCATGACCAAGCAACTTGGAATCAGTATTATTGGACAACAAATCACTGGCATAGGTATGCCTCGTATCGTGTGGCTTAATTGGTTTTATACCGGTTTGCATGCAGCGACGCTCCATTTTCAATATCGTCACTTTTTCTTATTCGACTAAAAAGGGAACCCAGAATGACTACTATAGCGTCGCCACCATTTCCTTAGGGTAGGTCTAGATATGCCACAACGACGACAAACCAAACCTGCGGTTGGTATCTTCGTATAAGCCTAATCCGCTGTAATCGCTGCTGTATCTCTCTATTCATCGATACCTATTATATCGAATATGATGTCTATGAATCACACATCTAATTGAATTGGCTGCAACTCATCTTCAGCAAACCAGCCACTATTCTTTATCTGTCTCAAAGCTGCTGCTGGGGTGGATGACCACAGTACGAGAGCCAATGATTCTTCTGCACGGCTGCAAGTTACGTAAAGGAGTCGTAATGTGCGGTCGATAGTTGTCTCTTTTCTTTTTTCAACGTTCTCCAAGTCTGTCTTGCTTAGCTCAGTACCACCAAATATCTTCCCAAAAGTAGGTTTACGGTATGAAGTTGAACTAGAACTGTATATTATTTAACTTATCTGTAGCCAACTAACACTTCATACCGCTTGGGTTGAGTATTTTTATTTTATATCAGCATCTTAATTATTGTTTATTTAAGATTAATATTCAATAGGTTCATGAACTGCTGTTTTTTATAACTTATTTTCACTAAAAATCAATTTATTAGCATCTGTTAATTTCCGGGATGATTACCACGGAGTGGACTTACGGCATGTACAGGAAATGTTAGGGCACGCCGATACCTTAACAACGCAAACCTATACCCATGTCTCTCGTTCTAAGCAGGCAGAAGTTTACGGGAAATCTCAGCCCTCAGTGCTGAGCAAGCAGAGAATCTTTCTCTGAAAAAAAACAGGACGGTAGAGTCAAAAATCTATCTCTCAACTTCTCGTTTTGTCCTTTTTTTATCAAAAAAACTGGACAAAACGAGAAGTTGTAGAATAAAATCTAGCCATCTGGAGATGAGATCAATGACAATCGCACAGTCAGTTTACAAACAAATTGAGAAGATAAAACCCGGTAAGTTATTTTCTTATCAGGATATCAGTGTATATGCTCAGCATAGCGAGGCTGTTGTTAAAGCTGTTAATCGTAACGCAGATAAACTTGGGCTCATGAAAGTTAAAAAAGGTCTTTTTTATAAGGCTGAGTTCGGTCGATTTGGTCCCATGGCTCCGCAAGAAAGTGAAATAATTCAGTACTTCACGAAACATAAAAGCAAAACAATCGGTTATATCACAGGACCAGCTCTTTATTATCAATGGGGACTTACAACACAAGTGCCTGCCGAAATTAATATAGCAACAGAGGCAAAGAAGAATGAAAAAGCTAACTTTTTTGGGTTGCGAGTATCAACACTGCCAGCTCGATACAAAGATATAAGTGAGAGAAACACAGAGCTTCTACAGTTTCTTGATATATTGAACAATATAGAACGCATTCCTGATTCTAGTGTTGATTATGTTTCGAATAAACTGAGTTCTCGGCTAATTAAATTTTCTGATGAATCAATAAAAGACTTAGAGCATATTGCTAAAGAAGCTTATTCAGAGAGAACGAAAGCACTTCTAGGCACTTTTTTTGAGCATTACCTTAGTTATTTCAGTAAGGAATTACATAGCTCATTAAACCCAAGCTCTACTTACTTATTTTCAAACTCAACCAAAATGCGTAATGCTCAAAAGCATTGGCATCTAAAATTCAGTACGCTAAAGGAATAATTGTTGAATCTTCATAACGATAAGAAAGTCTTCGAAGAAGCCGTGCGCGCCACTGCTCAAAGTTTGTCTCTACCAGTGACTTACGTAGAAAAAGATTACTGGGTGACTTATGCGCTCAAATCTTTAGTGAACTCTGACATTAGTGAAAGTATTGTATTCAAAGGTGGAACTTCTCTAAGTAAAGCTTATCGTTTAATTTCCAGATTTTCAGAAGATGTTGATATTGCTATATTTACTGATGGCTTGAGCAAGGGGCAAATCAAGAAAAGAGTTGGGAAAGTCTGTGATCTCATACCGGGCGAGCTTGTTGAAGTAGAATCGCCTGATACAACTAAAAGTTCACATTTTAGAAAGGTAAGATTTCAGTATCCGAAGTTGAATGAGGAGGGAAGACTTGAAGGGCAGATCTCCAACAGCATATTGCTTGAAGTAAATGCGTTTGCAGATCCAGAGCCACACAAAAAAATGGCTATATCAAGTTTTATTGCTGATTTTCTTACTTCAACTGGCCAACATGAATCAATAGCAACCTATGCCCTTGAACCTTTCGAGATGAACGTCCTATGCACATCTAGAACACTTTGTGAAAAAATTATGGGTATGATTAAGGCATCCTATGGTGATAATCAAGTCAATAATATTAATAACAAGATACGTCATTTGTATGACATTTACTATTTGCTGACACACGAGTTCACGAAACCCACAAATAGTTATCGAGCTTTGACGCTGAATTTCTAGTGCAGTACCTAATACACAAAAACTTAAGAAGTTTTACTGTTGTCGAATCTCCAAAGAATTTCAATTTGAAGTTCCTACCAGCGGCTGTGATGTTCCAGATTGGCTCCTCAGTAACGATCAGTTTTGTCTCAAACGAACCTGCATTCATAATATGAAAACGTGGTGGTAAAGTTAGTTTGTTAATCGCTTCCTCTTGCTCCAGAGAGAACCGAGATGATGGTAGGTTTAGTCTTTTATTGTTTTTTTTCATGAGGTGACCTTTCCCCCAAATTTAAGACCATGACATTGATGAGATTTCCAATAAACTGG
>CAZXTH010000098.1:8552-10297 GCA_964643585.1 uncultured Pseudoalteromonadaceae bacterium | reverse complement strand
TCCAGCACTCTCGTTCGTTTCTGACGGCTGGCATAAGGCGCCATACTGCGGGCTACTTTAAAAATATACTGGATATTGTCGCGATCAAATTGCTTAACAGAAAGGATATGTTCGCCTTTAAAGCTCATAGTCGGTGCTCTTTTAACTGAAGGTTACGACAGCCGGACCTGCCCGGAGACGGCTGTTATTATACGCAAAATCAGCAGGGGATTGCGACTCTGATATTCAGAATGGCTTTACAACGGCCAGCAGGATTATGGCTAGCAGTATCAGCACCGGTAATTCATTGAAAATCCGGTAATAACGCTGGCTGTGGCGGTTACGGTTATGCCGGAAATCAGCCAGTAGTTTAAAGCACCAGCCATGGTAAAGGTACATTATGGTAACCAGCAGCAGTTTGGCATGCAGCCAATGGCTGGCTTTAAACCATGCTGCACCATAGCTATGAATTAACAACAGACCAAATACCAGCGTCAGAATGGCGAAGGGGGTCACAAAATACAGCAGCCGACGTTCCATCACTTTAAATTGGCGGTGGCATTCTTCACTATCTGTACCTGTGTGATATACGAATAAACGAGGCAGATAAAAAATCCCGGAAAACCAGGCAACCATAAAAAACAGATGGAGCGCTTTGTAAATTAAGATCAATGTCATAGCAGGTTATTCTGTTTAACCAGCAAGGCATACAACTGGTTCCAGCGTATCAGGCCGATGGGTTGTTGCGGGGTCTGGTTATGGTAAACATACACTGCACCTTCACGTTTCTCGTGCAGTATGGCAAAAACTTCCGCCATGGTAGCCTGATGACTGACACCCTGCAATGGCTCATAGATAAACGGAGGATGTTCTTCCATGGTCAGGCTGACATCATAACTTACCCGGAAATACTGACTGCCAGCATTAGTATTTTTACAAACGATCAGTTGTTGTGGCGGATGAAGTTTATCCAGTGCCTGACTTATCTGCGGTGTTGTCGGATCCCGTAGTAATTGATAATCCGTATCCAGCATAGCCAGTACACCTACCTTTTGCAGTACGTCATCGGCCGGAGACAATTTATAAGGCATTTGCAGGAAATCCAGCTGCAGCAGAAACAAAGACTTATTATTAAAAAATTGTGCGCTGGTGACATACGCAGTAACGATAACCAGCATGGCAGGCATAATAATGTGTGGATTATAGGACAGCTCCATCACCGCCAATAATGCTGCCAATGGCGCATGCAGCGACGATGCCATCAAACCGGCAATACCCAGTACGGCATAGGTTGCAGCGATACTATGGTCACCTGTCAGCCAGGCAGGAATAACCGAAAGCAGTGTTCCCAGCACAATACCAAGCCCGAAAATGGGCCCTATTACGCCACCGGGTACACCTAATCCCAATGCAGCCAGAGTAAGCAATAATTTACCTGCAAAGATTATCAGTAGCAGTAGAGGGGCATCCGGAGAGCTTACTGCATAATGTATTGCTCCGGTTTCTGCTCCCATCGCATGCGGGATAATATAGCCTATAGCTGCAGTAATAATGCCAGCCAGAACCAACCTGATTTGTAATGGCCAGTTACGGAACAGCCGAATCAATAGCATCATATTTTTATTGAATATAACGGCGACAATACCGAAGACAACACCACATAACACCAGATAGGGCAGATGCCAACTGCTGAGTGAGATAATCTGCAATGTTGCCAGCTCATTATCCGCTGTAAAAACTGAACGTGTAACCAAGGCTCCGGCAAC
>CAZXTH010000098.1:0-8542 GCA_964643585.1 uncultured Pseudoalteromonadaceae bacterium | reverse complement strand
GCATAACCGGAATAAAAACGTGAACCCGGTATTCACGCAGTACGACTTCCATAACAAAAATAACAGCGGCCAGTGGTGTATTGAAAGATGCAGAGATTCCAGCTGCGATGCCACAACCAGCCAGAATACGGATACTGTTATAAGGTAACTGCAGATAGGTTCCGACAGTGCTGGCGCCATAAGCCCCCAGATGCACAGAGGGGCCTTCACGGCCAACAGAAAAACCGCTGGATAACGCCACAATACCCCCAAAAAACTGATTGAAAGTATTGCGAAATGGCATGATGCCGTACTTAAGTTTTATACGATGGATAACAAACGGAATACCAAGGCGGTAGTGACGATAGCCTGTAAGCAGCGCTAACAGCCCGATTAGTACAGCTCCCCCGATAGGAAGCATCCAGCGTGTTTCTGCTGTAACAGAAGAAAAATCATCCGGGTGGTCAAGAAACAGCAATTGCAGGGCGATGATGGCTAACCGGAACAGAATAATGAGCACAGCTGCAATCAGGCCGCCTATCAATCCTAGCAAACAAAGTTGCAGCGAGGTGCGGGGATAAGCCAACTGATGCTGCAAAGCGGGTAAATGGTGTTTCCAGTTAAGCAGTTTTTTCAGCATTGATTACGGCATTCCGGTGCTAATGGAGTTAGGGGCTGTTGATCTTTTGTGATAGTTTTTGCAGCGATTTGTCTGGCATTTATACAAGGTAGAGCCTGTGCGGTGTAGTTATTCTACATAAACAGGCGATAACGCCGTAGAAATGCCAGACAAATGCTGCCCTTCGGGTTCTTTTGAAAGCGTTTTATGCGGTGTTGCTCGTCA
The DNA here is from genome assembly GCA_964643585.1 of uncultured Pseudoalteromonadaceae bacterium. Taxonomy (GTDB): domain Bacteria; phylum Pseudomonadota; class Gammaproteobacteria; order Enterobacterales; family Alteromonadaceae; genus Alishewanella. The sequence goes on along the minus strand of CAZXTH010000098.1, from coordinate 7,719 downwards.
TTCACTTAGAATAACTAAGCTACATTCCTCGCGCCTTGCCTAAAACGCTTTTAAAGTGAATAAAAATCCATCACAAAAGATCAACAGCCCCAAGTGTAACACAAGCTTCAGGTAAACTTTTAACAGGCCCTGTAGTTTATCTTTACTGTACAATACTTGAATAAATTAGTCAGGTATTAGATAATTCACGGTCTGATGTGCCTTACGGGGGTGATATGTCCGAGTTTCAAGTGCCGATCGAGTTTACTGATGCGGCAGCCAGAAAAGTTGCAGCGTTGGTTGCCGAAGAGGAAAATCCGGAGCTTAAGCTGCGGGTTTATATAACGGGTGGTGGCTGTTCTGGTTTTCAGTATGGGTTTACCTTTGATGAAAAAGTCAACGAAGGGGATCTGCTGGTAGAAAAGCAGGGCGTATCTATGGTTATTGATCCCATGAGCCTGCAGTATCTGATGGGCGGAGTAGTTGATTACACTGAGGGGTTACAGGGTAGCCGCTTTGTTGTGCAGAATCCTAACGCTACTACGACCTGTGGTTGCGGTTCTTCTTTCTCGGTATAAATCTTCTGTATTAAGAACGCGGTTCAGCAGGAACAGCGTTCTGCTCCAGCTCTTGTCAGCGGTTCGTCAATAACATAATAATCCACAGGCTTAATGCTATTACGGTATTAAATACAGCAATAGCAATAAACCCCTTTTTACCTTGCTTAATTGTCCAGCCGTTTTGCCGCAGATAAAAATACCAGCCAGCAAACATCAGTAACGGTATCAGAAACAACAACCTTATCATTAAGTTCTCCTTTGTTGTTGTCCGGCAGTAAGCTTAAGTTGATTACAAGTGTAAAGGCCGAACATATTTTTTAACGCTTGTAGCTGTACGCTCGTCGCATCCTATGGTTTAATTAACCGATTTTTATTGCTTATTGCCTATGCAACAAGGCTGAACCCGGGACGATAGACAGTTATTTATAATAAGAGCGTAACACGCTGGGAGAAGAAAAATATATGAAAGGTACAAAAAGCGTTATTTCTGATGAAAATAAGCGTTTGTGTGTCTGGCTGAAGCGCCAGCGTCAGGAAAAAGGACACACCATGCGGAGTTTGTCAGAGGTGCTCGGGACACCGCATTCTTTTATCGGCAAAGTTGAAAATCAGGAACGCAGGCTGGATGTTATCGAGTATGTCCGGTACTGTCAGGCTCTGGATATTGACCCGGCTGAAGGTCTCCGCCAGGTTACAGCAGGTTGATACGGTCAGACACTGCTGGCAGGGAAGTATTTTCTGCCAGCAGTGTCTGATGTAACAACGAATCTCACCAAACCCATAAAGCTAGACATTATCAGCAGGGCTGCCATTGGCCTTGGTATTCTTTCCTTCCGGTGTGGTGTGTTGTGGCGGTGGTGATACCCGGGCCAGAATCAGAATCAGCACCAAGGCTGGAATACCTAGCAGTGCCGTCAGAATAAAGAACTCGCTATATCCCATATAGTTCACCCAGTCGCCAGAGAAACCACCAACAAATTTTGGTAATAACAGCATCAGCGAGCTGAGTATCGCATACTGTGTTGCGGTAAAAGCACGGTTGACCAGTGATGATAAATAAGCAATAAAAGCGCTGGTAGCGATACCTGCACTGAGGTTGTCTGCAGAGATCACCAGCGTCAGCCAGAGCAGATCATGTCCGATAATACTCAGCATTGAAAACAGCACATTAGTAATGGCACTGAGAACACCACCAACAAACAGAATTTTCAGTGTCCCGAAGCGATTTAGTAAAACCCCGCCCAAAGCTGCACCAGCCAGTGTCATAATTACGCCGTATACTTTGGATATTCCGGCTACTTCCTCTTTAGTAAATTCCATATCCACATAAAAAGTATTAGCCATAACACCCATGACCACATCACTCATCCGGTAACAGGCTATCAGGGCCAGAATTAGCAGAGCATGCCACTGGTAGCGCCGGAAAAAATCAATGAAAGGGTCAATAACCGCTTGCTCAAGCCAGCTAGCAAAACGCCGCCACCAGGGGCCATTTGCCGTTTGGGGCATAGCCAGCTCACTTATGGGCTCTTTACTGAGTAACGTAGTCAGAATACATGGCAGCATACACAATGCCATAACGGCATAGGCCTTTTGCCAGCTGTCCAGTTGATAGGCTTTGCTATCAGCAAGCATGGCTGCCAGCCATAATGTACCGGCAGATGCCAGAATCATCGCCAGCCGGTAACCCACCTGGTAAGCTGCTGCAAGTGCTGCCTGCAACTGCTCTGGCGCACTTTCAATACGGTAGGCATCTACACTGATATCCTGCGTTGCAGAAGATATTGCCAGAATTACGGCAAATATTGCCATCAGTGCCAGATTTTGTTGCGGATCCATTGTTCCTATTGCAAAAATTGACAACATCACTGCCAATTGTGACAGCAATAACCAGCTTCTGCGGCGGCCAAACTTGCGGTACAACCAGGGAATTTCAAAACGATCTGCCAGTGGTGACCACATCCACTTTACACTGTAGGCCATGACAACCCAGCTGAAATAGCCAATATCCGAGCGGGAAACTCCAGCCTCTCTTAACCAGAATGACAGGGTACCGAAAACCAGTACCATAGGTAATCCACTGGAGAAGCCCAGTATAAAAATAATCAGAACCCGTCGGTGGTAGTAAACCTGTAGTGAGTGCAACCAGTGAAAGAGTGAAGGCAACAGCAGCTTCCGGCCAGAAATTTTCTTTAGCTTATCTGTCTGAGATATGAGGTCAATAGGTCAGGGGCGTATTCCTACACAATTTAGCGGGATCTGGCCTTTTCCCTGCAAAAAATACACACAGTCGCGTAAATTACAGCGTAACTGCCTGTTAGAACGCAAGCTCTGTTCCGGCCAGCATTCCAGCTCGTGCAGCAGGTGCCAGAATACCTGTTCGCGATAACTTTGTGGCAAATGAGATGCGACCTGAAACTGAGACCATTCTTCCAGCGTATCCCAGACAAACAGATGCAACTCACTGTACCCCAGACGACCACGTAAAAAGCAGGAGATGTAAAAAATCAGCTGTTGTGATTTCTGTTCAATAAAACTGTCCAGCATAAGCCCTTCCTGACAGCCGGGTTATGGCAGGCTGTCAGGGGTAATTATAGCCGGTTCATGGCGTGTAGATATTTTTGTGCTGAAGTTTTGTTGAGTAATAAAGCGCTGCAACAACATCACCAAAGATAAACAGCTTCTAATTCTCTGGCAGTAATACAACGTTTTTCAGTACAACGGGTTCTACAGGAAAATTAGGCCAGCCAAGCTGTTCACTGGTTTGTGTTTCAACCTGCTGAATTTTGTCCAGCACGTCCATTCCTTCGGTTACACGGCCAAAAACAGTATAACCCCAGCGTCTGCCCGGATCTAAACTGTCATTATCCTGCAAGTTAAAGTAGAACTGGCTGGTTGCTGAGTGCGGGTCATTTTCCCTTGCCATAGCAATGGTTCCCAGCTGGTTTTTCAGGCCATTCCCGGATTCATTAAAGACCGGTTTTTCTTCAAGAACTGGCTGAAATTCCTGATTGTATCCGCCGCCCTGTAATACAAAACCGGGGATCAACCGGTGAAAGATCGTATTGTTATAGGTATTACGTTTGATGTAGCTCAGAAAGTTATTAACGGTATAAGGAGCTTTGGAGCGGTCAAGTTCAACAATGATATCGCCATGAGAAGTTATCAGTTTTACTTTGGGATACAGGTTATTAGGCTGCATAAAGCGGCCATCCGGTTCGATAAACTTAGCCTGGGCAGTTCCAAGCCATATTATGCAACATAAGGAAATCAGATAACGCATGGTTTTACCCTCTCAGTTCCGTCTGCCAGCTGGTATCCAGCAATAATTTGCCGATAACCTGCTCAGTCAAAACTCTTAGTTCGCGTTCTACAGCTGCAATATCAGCTTTAAAAGGTGACGTAAAACGGCTGTCTCCGCTATAACTTTTACGGAACGTTCCATTGGCGTGCTGAACAAAAACGGTCAGTGTCACTTTATTGAGCACTTCATGATCCAGTGTGCGCTGGTTGATATGAGCCTGCAACTGATCAATCTGAATAGTCAGTAACCGTTCGCTGCCTGAAACAATCGTGGCTCCCTGGTCGGTCAGTGCCTGCCGGATGGTTTGCTCCAGTTGGCCACGTAAATCGTTGGATGTCGGGTACTGATTGGTTTTACTGCCTTGCTGAATTTGCAGAGAGTAGTTTTGTTGCCGGTTATCGGTTACGGCAAAGTTGAAGCGGGTTTGTGTCAGCTGAGCAGACTGGGGCCAGAATACCTGTGGCGCGACGATAAAAGACGGAGCCTTGCTGGCGCAGCCGGTTAATAGTAAAACAGCCAGTATCAGATAACGCATATTCAACTCCTCTTTGTCGCTTCTAAAATTACAAATTTCGGGTTGCCGGCAAGCAGCCGGCTGTTTCCAAACATATATTTCAACTGTTCAGCATAATTCAGGTGGCGGTTGGCGACAATACGGAGCCTGCCTCCTTGTTTTAATACCCGGTGGGCATCACGGAACATCTGGCTGGCGATATGGGTAGTTACCGCGTGCTGTTGATGGAAAGGCGGATTGCACAGCACATAATCTGCTGAACTGTCAGGTTGCTGTGCCAGGCAATCATCTGCGATAAAGCTGCAATTTTCGATGCAGTCAGGAAGATTCTCGCTGATAGTTTGCTGGGCAGATGCCAGCGCCATAAAAGACTCATCAGTAAAAATTAATCTGGTCTGGGGCTGTTGTTGTAATAAACAGAGCCCTAGCACACCATTACCACAACCCAGGTCTATAACAGTATCTCCTGCCTTGACAACTGGCAGGTGTTGCAGCAAAAACCGGGCGCCAAGATCGAGTTTCTCACGTGAAAACGTATTGGCGTGATTAACCAGCGTAAAAGGTGTTTCTTCCAGCGGCCAGCGTAACGGAAACTCCAGCGGGTCAGGGGAATGTTCAGCTTGTAGTGAGACAGTAATCAACCGGCATTTTTTTACTGTGAGTGAAGCCGATGCGGTGCCCAGTTCCTGCTGAAAGATAGCCAGTACATTTTTGTTGATATCTTTTGCTTTAGCGGCGGCCATAACCTGGGTGCCACTGTGCACTACTGTAGCCAGTTGCCGCAGAATATATCGCAGGTAACTGTGATTGGATGGTAATTTCAGCAACACGATATCCGGCGATGACGGATAGGCGGCAGTACTGGGCAACTGTTGTAGCAAAGCCGGGTCGAGTTGATTGATGCTGCGGTTATATACTGTAGCTTGCTGGGTTAGCAGGGAGTCATTTATCTGAGTATGAGGGTAATCTCCCATTGCACAGGATAAGGCGCCAAATGCATCATGTATTATCAGCAAATGTGGTTTGCGCTGGTGCTGCTGGCTGAACTGCTCTGCTAACGGTAAAGCATGGTGCAGTAACAGCTCATCCGCAGCATCCCAGGCTTGCAGGCTGGCATTGGGTTGAGATAAAGGCCAGCGGTGCAGAGTAAGCGTTCTGTGCGGGCTGAGAAATTCGGTATTCATAGTAACAACTGCCAGAATTGAGGACAGGTATTCTGACATGACGGACCCGTAGCGACAACAGAAGATAGTCAGTGGTCGTTGTATCGTTAAGAAATACCTTTTATCGGGTGATTGAAAATAAATTATTTTTGTAGCTGGCCCAGAGGATTAACGTACAATGTCCGGTTAGCCGGCATTATGCCGCTGGCAACTTTATTATGCTTAACTAAAATAATAAGTGCAGCCTGGATTAGTGAAGGAAGAGAAGGATTAGGACTATGATGATTCATACAGCTATTGAACAGAAGTTGCTTAGTGCGTTGGATCCTGTGTTCCTTGAGGTAACCAATGAAAGCCATCTGCACAATGTGCCATCAGGCTCTGAGTCGCATTTTAAAGTAGTGGTCGTGACCCCGGCTTTTGATGGTATGCGTTTACTGCAACGGCATCGTATGGTTAACGCCATCGTCGCGGAAGAACTGGCAGAAAAGATTCACGCACTGGCACTGCATACTTATACCCCTTCAGAATGGTACGAATACTATGCAGAAAAACCACCGGCTTCTCCCCGTTGCCTTGGTGGCAAAGCACTTAAAGCGTCGGCATGACGCTTTTTTTATATTCAAACCGGGCAGTCAACGAATAAAAAATGGCTGATCAGACCTGTTTTCTGCGGTAAAGTTTTACACTAAGCCCATTTTTAGCGAGAAGAGCAGGAAACGTCTCTATGGTTATTCAACCGAAAATCCGTGGTTTTATCTGTACAAATGCACATCCGGTTGGCTGTGCTGAGCATGTCAAAGAACAAATTGCTTATGTTAAACAACAGGGACCGGTTGCCGGTGGCCCGAAGAACGTACTGGTCATCGGTGCTTCTACTGGTTATGGGCTGGCTTCACGTATTTCTGCTGCATTTGGCTCAGGCGCAAAAACTCTGGGGATTTTCTTTGAGAAAGAGCCTTCAGAAAATAAAACTGCTTCAGCTGGCTGGTATAACACCGCAGCGTTTGAGCAGGCTGCAAAGGCTCAAGGTTTATGGAACAAGCACCTGAACGGTGATGCCTTTACTGATGAATTGAAAGCTAAAGCAATTGATATTATCCGCAGTGAAATGGGGAAAATCGATCTGGTGGTATACAGTCTGGCTGCTCCGCGCCGCAAAGATCCGGTTACCGGTGAGATTTACAGCTCAGTGCTCAAACCAATTGGCCAGTCTTATACTGCGAAGAACCTGAACACCAGCAAACGTGAAATAGAAGATGTTTCTGTTGAGCCGGCAAATGATGACGAGATTTTCAATACCGTTAAAGTCATGGGCGGAGAGGATTGGGAACGCTGGCTGGACCAACTGGATGCGGCTGGTGTGCTGGCTGCTGACTGTCAGACTGTAGCTTATACCTATATCGGTAAAGAGCTGACCTGGCCAATCTACGGCAAAGCCACTATCGGTAAAGCGAAAGAAGATCTGGATCGTGCAGCATCCGCTATTACAGCCAAACTGAGCCATCTGCATGGCAAAGCTTATGTTGCGTCACTGAAAGCGCTGGTTACCCAGGCCAGCTCTGCTATCCCTATTATGCCGCTGTATATTTCTCTGTTGTATCGCGTAATGAAAGAGCAGGGGACTCACGAAGGCTGTATTGAACAAATCTATGGTTTGTTCCGTGAGGGATTATATGCAACTGCTCCGCAACTTGATGAAGCTGGCAGGCTGCGGATGGATGGTAAAGAGTTATCTGCGGAAGTTCAGGATACCGTTGCAGGATTATGGAATAAGGTGACGACAGAAACGATTGATACCCTGACAGACTACAAAGGTTATCATAATGAATTTCTGAGGTTATTCGGATTTGGGTATCAGCATGTTGATTATGATGCGGATATTTCACCGTTGGTCGAATTGACAAATCTGTCAGATTGACTATGAATAAAGCCGTCTCCAGACGGCTTTATTTTTATCTGCGGCCTGCCATACATATAAAAAAACCAAGACTGCGCAAGGGAGAGATAAAGCGCTGTCCGGGCACGTTGTACTGAAAGATAATTTTCATGTTTGGCATGGATAGCAGGTTGTATTAATGCTAGAATCCGCAACTTTAATACGTGTATCTGGTTTGATAACGATCAATGTTTTGTCTGTTGCCGGACAGCCAGATGCGCTGCATGGTGAGCAGCTGAAAAACTAGGCCCTGTTTCTTC
>CAZXTH010000097.1:600-10330 GCA_964643585.1 uncultured Pseudoalteromonadaceae bacterium | reverse complement strand
TTTCTGTACCACAGTGTGGTTCAGAAAATAACTGCCAGAAATATTGTCAGCCACAATCGCTCAATTGGGTTAAAACGTTGCAGATCTTCCCTAAGTTGCACAAATTCCTCTCAAAAGTATCAATGATACCAGCAAACATTATGCCTGATGCCAGCCCATTATAGCTTTAGGGATGTCTGTTAAAGCGATGACTTTTTCTGCTGCATCACGTTTAATCGCTTCTTTAGGCATACCAAACACCACACAGGATGCTTCATCCTGTGCAAGGGTTCGAGCCCCGGAATGGCGCATCTCAAGCAAGCCAGCTGCACCATCATCACCCATTCCCGTCATAATAATGCCCAAGGAGTTCTTTCCCGCTATTTTAGCCACTGAACGAAACAGCACATCTACAGACGGAATATGGCGATTTACTAAAGGTCCAGGAAGCACTTCCACAAAATATTGTGCTCCGCTGCGTTTCAGCCTCATATGACGTCCACCTGGAGCGATAAGAGCTCTGCCGGGTGTAACACGCATATTATGTTCGGCTTCAAGTACTTCTATCTCACAAATATCATTAAGCCGCCGGGCAAAGGCTGCTGTAAACTTTTCAGGCATATGCTGCACAATGACCAATCCCGGACAGATCCGCGGTAAACAGGTTAAAATAGCCTCGAGCGCCTGAGTGCCACCGGTGGAGGTCCCAATCGCTACCATACGCTCAGTAGTATGAGCCATAGCCCCTGTAGCCGCATAAGCCGCAGCGTCTGCAATTAACCTGCGCTCCACAGCCTTAACCGGTACAACTGACGGTAATTTCCCCGGACGGGTTTGTGCAGCAATTTTTACCGCAGCAACAATATCAGAGAACGAATCCTCCAGAAACTGTTTCAGCCCGGCTTTAGGTTTGGTTACGATATTGACCGCGCCAGCCTCCATTGCCTGAACACAGGTTTCTGCACCTTTTTCAGTCAGTGTCGAGCAAATAACAACCGGTGTCGGGCGTTCAGCCATGATCTTTCTGAGAAAGCTGATACCATCCATTCGCGGCATTTCCACATCCAGAACAATGACATCAGGCCACTGTTTCTGCATTTTTTCCAGTGCATAAATAGGATCTGCCGCCACTGCCAGCACATTAATCTGAGGGTCTGCTGCCAGTTTAGCTCCCAGAACTTGCCTGACGACTGCAGAATCATCAACAATCAGCACATTTATTATTTTCATAGGCTCAGCTCACAGTACTATTCCAGCCAGTTACATGCGGGGCTTTGCGTACCCGGATCATTCCGCTATCAACCCAGAACTCGACAAACCGATAGTCTGTTCCCCCGAGATCAGCTTCAACGACATTAAAGTGATATTTTGCAGTTTCAGAAATTGCAGCCAGGCGGTTTCGACATGAGATACTCGTGCACTGATCACAGCATCTGGCTTTGTAATTACCAGAATCAGCACAAGTTGCTTTCAACTTACTGAACATGTTAGCAGCACCAATTAACCTTAACTGATAATCCTGATGCCGGGTTCCCCTCAGCTGAATGTCCCGCAGCAGAAGCTGTATAAATTCATTAGCATAACGTGGGTCCAGAATACTGTGTTCGCCGCGTGACGGTAAAATATAATGACACATACCGCCAATGTGTTTCTGCGGGTGCCACGCAATAATGGCCACACAAGAACCCAGTAATGTCTGGTATCGGGTTTTTCCGTTGGAAAACCCATATTCTCCCGGCATCAGTACCGTTGTAGTAATACAATCATCCATCATCAGTTAACGGGCTTTCTGAAAATAGCAGGCCTTACCATCTCCATTTCTTTACTGATACCATGCAGACTTTCACTATGCCCTATGAATAAGTATCCGCCGGGCCTGAGTAAAGACAACAACTTGCTCACTACTTTTTGCTTGGTCTCAACATCGAAGTAAATCATTACATTGCGCAAAAAAATAATATTGAAAAGCCCGATACGTGGCAAAGCGGCGTTTAAATTACAATGAAAAAACGCTACCCGGTCGCGTAAAGTTTTATCCATCAGAAAGGTTCCTGCCTGTGAACCAATACCTTTAAGGCAAAACCTTGACAAATACTCTGGTGCAATATTTTCTGCCTGTGCAATAGGGTATTTACCGGCTTTAGCTTTCTCAAGTATCAGAGTACTGATATCAGAAGCCATAACCTCCCAGTTACCCTGTCCAAGGCAATCCTGTAACACCATTGCAATGCTGTAGGGTTCCTGCCCTGACGAACAGGCCGCGCTCCAGACCCGGAAAGGTTCACTACCGGCACGCCGGGCTTGCTCGGCCTGCTCTTTCAAGAAAACAAAATGGTTAGGTTCACGGAAAAAATAGGTTTCGTTCGTGGTCAGCAAATCAACAGCAGTTTGTACTTCATGCTGAAAATCTCGTAATTCCAGCAGTTTCAAATAGTCGCCAAAACTATCAAGCCGGTACTCACGCAACCGTTTCGATAACCGGCTTACCACCAGAGGCTTTTTTGCAGAAGACAGGCTGATACCCGCGATATCGTACAGCATCTTCTGAAACCGCGAAAACTCATACTCACTGATTTCCGGTGCACTCATACAGCCCTCCATTGCCATGATAAGGCTGTAGAATCACCCGGATAACAATTACTGGTGCGATATGCCATCATAATCCAGTTGTTCAGTAAGGGCAGATAACTCATCTACCGAGAGGACTTTATCAATATTCAGAATAATGACAAACTTATCATCAACTTTTCCCATACCAGCAATAAAGTCCGGCCGCAGCCGTGATCCAAACTGTGGCGCTTTCTCAATTTGAGACGGAGGAATTGACAATACTTCAGATACAGCATCAACAACAATTCCAATAACCTGAGGTTCTGGTTCAGTTACTGATGGTACTTCAATGATCACCACACAGCTGCGCTTTCCAACTACCGAGCTGTCACGGCCAAACCGGGCTTGCAGATCTATTACAGGTACAACCTGTCCCCGCAGGTTTATCACACCCCGAACAAAATCAGGCATCATTGGCACCGAAGTAACCTGACCATACTCGATAATCTCTTTAATATTCAGAATACCGATAGCAAACATTTCTGCCGCAAGCTGAAAGGTCAGAAACTGCCATTCTTCCTCACGTATCACCGTTTTTGACGCTGACGGTTCTGCTCTGACAATATTGCTCATAGCGCCCCCTAAAAGCGAACAAATTCCGACTCACCAGCAGCAACCTTTAGCTTATTACCACTGGGCTTATGGTACTGACTGGCAGCTTTAGCAGTGCGTTGAGAAACCGATGTATTAGCCGCATCAAGCCGGAAGAAAGCAACCAGTTGCTGTAACTGCTCGGCCTGCCCGCTCATTTCTTCTGCAGTCGCCGCCAGTTCTTCAGATGCAGACGCATTCTGCTGCGTAATCTGGTTCATTTGTGACATAGCGGCATTAACCTGTGTCAGGCCGGTAGATTGCTCATTAGACGCTGCAGCAATCTCCTGAACCAGATCTGAGGTTTTATTTATTGCTGGCAGCATTTCATCCAGTAATTTACCGGCACGCTCGGCTAAATCGACACTGCTGTCAGCCACCTTGCCTATCTCCTGCGCTGCAACCTGGCTGCGTTCAGCCAGTTTACGTACTTCAGCTGCTACCACAGCAAAGCCTTTGCCATGCTCTCCGGCACGGGCGGCTTCTATAGCAGCATTCAGTGCCAACAAGTTAGTCTGGTATGCGATATCATCAATAATGCTGATTTTCGCAGCAATTTGCTTCATCGCTTGCACTGTTTCTTTGACGGCAATTCCACCTTCATTTGCCTGTTTGGATGCCTGTGCTGACATGTTATCGGTAATACGGGCATTATCGGCATTCTGATTTACTGATGCAGACATTTGTTCAACTGCCGCACTGGTTTCCTCAACACTTGCAGCCTGTTCACTGGTAGCCTGACTGACACTCTGTGCAGTACTGGAGACCTGTTCTGATGCTGAAGAGATATTATCGGTGGCACTGCGCACTTCACTGATAATTTGGGTCAGTTTTTCAACCATCTGTTTAAACGCAAACAGCATGCTTGAATTGTCACTTTTTGCCAGTTGAATATCGACAGTCATATCGCCCTGAGCAACCAGCTCTACGATATTACTGACATAATTAGGCTCCCCACCCAGTTGTTGTAATGTACTACGAGTAATAAACAACCCCAGCAGTACCATTAACACAAAAGCCAGCATGGTAACCGTAATCATGGCAATATTTGCCATTTCCGCATCTTCCCTGCCAAGCGCGACAGCTTCATCTGCGAATTGCTTGTTCAATGCCAGAATTTCATCAATGATACGATCACTTCTCTCAAACAGTGGCAATGCAATCGCCATTTCGGCATAAAACTCTTTAAACAATTGCTGTTGCTGTTCTTCTGAATGATTCGTACTCAGGCGTTCAATTATCCCGATAACCTTATCAAACTGAGCGCGATATGGCCGGTACAACTCCATATACTGCTGATACAGCAACTCGCCTTGTGCACTGCGGGTCAGTGTTGTATAAACATTAAAACCTTCGTCATACGATGCCCGACGCTCTTTTATCCGCTGTAAAATCCCCTGAAAATCATTCTGCGCTGCATAGTTGTTTTCAAAAAAGGCCACCCGGCGGGCAATAGATTGCACCGAAACCCGGGCACTTTTCATTGTTGTCAGACTGGACACAAATGGCATTCGCTGTTCACCCAGATCAGTAATAACATCAGTGGTATTTTTCAATCCATAAATACCAACAACACTGGTAATCAACAATGCCAATACAGCAATAATCATCAGCAGGCTGAGTTTGGCTTTAACAGTTAAATTTTTCATGGTACTGCTCCGCTCTGTAATTTTGAAAATAAGTTATTAACGGATTAATGTAAGGCAGTATGTTTCACTGCAACGGATAATGCTTTGCTGTCACGCTGTATGGCGTGATTAATCAGTGATGGTGCATCCAGAATCAGAGCCACTTCACCACTGCCCAGAATGGTTGAACCACTGATACCAGGGATACGTTCAAACAATGGGCCAAGGGGTTTGATTACAGTCTGAAACTCCCCCATCAGCTCATCAACAACAAACCCAGCCTTAACACTGCCATGCTTCACAACAATCACATTCTCACGCTTTGACTTGACAGATAACTTTCTGAAATGCTCACCCAAACGGATAAATGGCAAAACTTCACCACGCAGGTTGATATAATTCCGCCCATCCGGCCCTGTTCTCTGGCAGTCGCTTAATTCAAGACATTCTTCAACGATATCCAGCGGTAAAACATAGAAACTGTCACTTACTTTCATCATAAAACCATCGATGATCGCCAGCGTCAGCGGTAATCTGATACGAATAGTTGTACCGACAGCTTCTTCACTGCTTATTTCAATGGAGCCCCGTAACGCTTCAATATTACGCTTCACCACATCCATACCAACACCACGGCCAGAGATATTACTGACCACATCTGCGGTAGAAAAACCGGCTTCAAATATCAACTGATAAATTTCAGTGTCGGATAACTCGGCATCTGCGGCTATCAAACCGTTTGCTATTGCTTTTTGCAGGATCCGGGAACGATTAAGACCACCACCATCATCTGATACTTCAATGACGATACTGCCTGATTCATGGTAAGCATTGAGTATGACTTTGCCTGAGGCAGGTTTGCCTCGCTGCTGACGTATTACAGAAGATTCTATACCGTGGTCTATCGAATTACGGACCAGATGCATCAGAGGGTCACTGATTTTTTCAATCACGGTTTTATCAAGTTCAGTATCAGCCCCCAAAATCTGCAAGTCGATATCTTTACCGAGTTCCTTTGATACATCCCGGACTACCCGCAGAAAACGATTAAAAGTATCTCCAATCTGCACCATTCTAAGGTTAAGGGCGCTTTCCCGCACATCCTCCACCAAACGAGACATCGTTTGCGCTGACTCTGTCAGATGACTTTGTGCAATCTGATGCGCTACTGACTCAACCCCAGCACTGGCAATAACCAATTCACCAATAAGATTTATCAAGCGATCCAGTTTGTCTGCATCCACTCTTACTGTATGTACCTGCTTATCTTTGGCTTTTTTGGCCTGGGCCTGTTTATTAAGAGCAGCGGTAACAACCTCTGGACTGGCAAGGCCATCATCAACAACCATTTCACCGATTAACCGATGCTGTTTCTGGCTGCTTTCGTCTCCTTGCAACGCCAGAATGGCTTGTAATTCGCGGTCAGTTAACGTACCGCACCGCACCAGAATCTCGCCAAGTTTCAGATCATCGCTTTGAATATTCTCAATAATCTCAATAAATTCTCTGGCACGGGCATAAGGGGGCAAAATACGTAGCTGACAATCATCCTTGACGAATTCAAATGCACCTTCTATTGCATCCTTACTGGCAGTGCTGCAAAAATTAATTTCATAGCCAAGATAGCAGGATTCAGGATCCATCAACCGGGCATCCGGTATGGCGTCAGTAATCGTTTCAATATGAACAATATCTCCCAATGTCATCAAATAACGCAGAAAAGACAAAGGGTCCATGCCATTACGCAGCACATCGTTGCCAAAATGAACGGAAATATGCCAGTTTTCGTTAGTAACGGTACTGCCATGTTCAATAACCAGTGCATCTTCACGCTCAGCCAGATGGATAGGGGCTGAAATCACATTAGTTTCTGTAATCTGTTTCTTCAGATAAGCAGATAATTCTGCTGTCAGTTGCAGTTCCTCAGCAACATCGTCTTTATCCAGAGCCACTTGACCAGCGCTAATAGAATCAATCATCCGGCCTATATAGTCTTTGCATTGCAGTAATAAATTGATTAAACCATCATCCAGTGTAAGACTGCCCGAACGTACTTCATCCAGGACACTTTCCACCACATGAGTAAACGTGACTATGTCATCAAGCCCAAACAAGCCCGCAGAGCCTTTGATGGTATGGGCGGCACGAAAAATAGAATTCACTGATTCAGCATAGTCATCGCTACTTTCCAGTCCCAGCAGCTTATCTTCCATTTCCTGCAACAGTTCAGTACTTTCAACAATAAAGGTTTGAAATGCTTGTTCCATACTACTCATACATGGCCCCTGGCTGTAGCATCAGAAGGAATGAACACCGGATCACCGAAGAAAGCGGATAAATTGCATAAATCGATCACATCAAGCACAGAGCGGGAATGACCACTCATCTTAAGCGGTAAATTACGGCGCAATGATTCCTGTTTTGCCAGAACCAGCAATTGCAAACCTGCAGTATCTATTTCCGTTACTCTGGATAAATCAACTTCTATGACAGCCTGCTTTTCTATTACCTGCATCAGACTCTTTTTCTGCTCAAGGGCTGTGTAAATAGTCAGTTCACCTTCCGGGGCAAAATTAAAAACATCATCTGATGCCGTTTTATGTTGATTTTCATTCATCAGGCAACTCCTGGTTATGGCAGTACCAATTTTGAGACTGCCATCAGCAATTGCTCAGGTTTAAAAGGTTTAACCATCCAGGCCTTAGCACCTGCTGCCTGTCCTGCTGCCTTTTTGTCATCGCCGGATTCTGTTGTCAGCATGATGACCGGAGTAAACTTATATTCAGGCCGCTTTTTTATTTCCTGAACCAGAGTAATACCATCCATATTGGGCATATTCACATCACTGACGATCAGGTGAACTTTCTGACCATTTAGCTTACTGAGTGCATCTTTACCATCACAAGCTTCCACCACGTCATAACCGGCAGCTTTAAGCGCTATAGCCACTACCTGACGTAAGGATGCAGAGTCATCAACAATCATGATTGTTTTAGCCATTATTGGTTCTCCTTAGAAAAAGATCAGCTCATCCGATTGTTTGGTATCGGTAACATTGGTTTTGGCTGGACCGCCATGATTTGCAAATTCTTCCTCAGTGGCATAAGACCTTCTCAACTCTTGTAGCAGGTTTGTCCAGTCCACTGGTAACAGGCCTCCTGTTTGCATAAAAGCCACTTCCGATTGTTTTATATAGCCAGGAAAAAGCAGGATATTGTCACGAACATGAGAAAGGATCTGACTGACCCTATCCTGAAATTGCAGATGTACTAAAGTCTGTGAAATATCGTTCTTAATGCCGATACTGGATGTGCGCAGAACATCAGCGGATGCTTCAAGCTGGTCTGCCATCTGGCTGAAATCAACAAGTACCGCATTGATATCTTTCTTAACGTGAGTCACGCGGGTATTATCCTGCCCGGCAAACTCCTCGGCTGAGGCAAAAGCAACAGAAATAGCATTGCTAATTGTATTTACCGTTTCACTGATCCGCCTGCCCGTTTCGCCAGAGCGGTTTGACAAAGCACGGACTTCTGATGCTACAACCGCAAACCCTCTGCCACTGTCTCCGGCACGGGCAGCTTCAATGGCTGCATTCAGTGCCAGTAAGTTAGTCTGATCCGCAATACTGGCAACTGCGGTAGCCATGCTTTTCAGATCATCAATATATCCGACAAGTAAGCTGACTTCTTTCAGTAAGACATCGCGGTTACCCATTGCAGCTTCCAGTGATAACACAACTGAGTTCAGTTGCTTTTCACTGCGCTGAAGCACATTCACTACGTTGCCATGGTTATCAGAATCAGAGGTAACCACCGCGCTTTCAAGATTATTAGCTATGGCATTAAAACGGCTGACCAGTGCAATTATCGCCTGCTCGCTTTGCAAACGTGCGGTTTCAATCTGCTTTGCCCAGACAGAGGAAACATCTTGTTCCACATTATCCAGACTGGAAAGGAAGGCAGCTATCTCCTTATTTGAATTATTTCGCTGTTCTTTAGCGGCCTGCTGTTCCCTTACTTCAAACTGATAGCCCAGATTTTTTTTCATAAAAACTGCGGCTATTACTCCGGTTATCAGTATCAGAAAATAAGCCAGTATTGAAATGTCTGTAAGAAAAAATACCAATAAAGCATGCGCTAATGATAAATATACTGGTAATAACCACCAGGCAGTTATGTGCTGTTTTGCGTTCAAACAGATTTCCTTGTCAGAAACGAGAATGGTGATGATTTCTCTATAGCGACAACTTTCTTAAAAAAATTAAATACTGGTCAGACCGTAATATTATGTGTTTTATAAAAAAGAGAAGTGAATTTTCTGAGGGAAGAATCTTAGCTGCTTAAAAAGTGAAAATTTAAATCAGGATTATTCTAACTTTAATTATTTAATAACATTTTCAGATGGTTACTCAAAAACAGAAACAAAAAACAAACTCAAAAATACTAATATTATTTAATGATAAATAACAAAAAAAGTAAAAAACCCGCTATAAAAGCGGGTTTTCAATCATTAAGCTAAAGTGCTTATTACCAACCAGTCACTTCTTTCAGTGCTTTGCCGATATCTGCCAGACTCTTAACGGTTTTAACACCAGCGTCTTCCAGTGCAGCAAATTTCTCATCCGCTGTACCTTTACCACCAGAGATAATTGCTCCGGCATGGCCCATGCGCTTACCAGCAGGAGCAGTAACACCTGCAATGTAAGAAACTACAGGTTTAGTCACATTTGCTTTGATATAAGCAGCTGCTTCTTCTTCTGCAGAACCACCAATTTCGCCGATCATAACGATAGCTTCAGTCTGTGGATCTTCCTGGAACAGTTTCAGGATATCAATGAAGTTTGAGCCTGGAATCGGGTCACCACCGATACCAACACAGGTAGACTGGCCAAAACCGAAGTCAGTAGTTTGTTTTACTGC
>CAZXTH010000097.1:0-590 GCA_964643585.1 uncultured Pseudoalteromonadaceae bacterium | reverse complement strand
CTTAACTTTAGCGTCCAGCATATCCAGAGTCGCGATACCTTCGGTGATACAAACAATCAGTTTGATACCCGCGTTCGCTGCTTCCAGAATAGAATCTTTACAGAAAGGTGCCGGAACATAGATTACAGAGGCTTCTGCGCCAGTGGCATCTACTGCTTCTTTCACAGTATTGAATACTGGCAGGCCCAGATGTGTTTGACCGCCTTTACCAGGAGTCACACCGCCAACCATTTTAGTACCGTAAGCAATCGCCTGCTCAGAGTGGAAAGTACCCTGTGCACCGGTAAAGCCCTGACAAATAACTTTGGTATCTTTATTAATTAAAACGCTCATTGCTTACCCCTTATGCGTTAGCCGCTGCTGCAACCACTTTCTGTGCAGCGCCAGTCAGGTCGGTATCAGCAATAATATTCAGGCCGCTTTCAGACAGCACTTTAGCACCCAGTTCTGCATTGTTACCTTGCAGACGAACAACAACAGGTACTTTTACGCCGACTTCTTTTACTGCGCCGATCACACCTTCAGCAATCATATCGCAACGTACGATACCGCCGAAAATGTTGATGAATACCGCTTTAACAGCGTCATCA
>CAZXTH010000096.1:7744-10419 GCA_964643585.1 uncultured Pseudoalteromonadaceae bacterium | reverse complement strand
ATGCGACTTATCTGTGCCGGCATGGGCAATCAGAGGCGGCAGAGTACAGATTCAGGCTGGCACTGGCTGCACCAGGGTATCTGAAAGCGGCTGAAACATACGAAAACATGGCTCAATGCCTGTTACAGCAGCAAAAATTTACAGAAGCCAGAACGTCGTTACTCAATGCTCTGGCGCATAACAGCAAGCTGGAAAGTGCCCGGCTACACTTGGCTGTCGTTGATTATGCGATGGGCAATTATGCAACTGCATCAGCTTCTGTTCAGCAACTATCAGCATACTCAGCGCGCCGTTTGTTGTTGAGTTACTTAGTAGCTGAACGGCTGCAACTACCTGAGCAGCACCAAATAGCAGCACAATTGTTAAATGGGTTTGCAGACAGTAATGAAGCAGGGCTATTAAGGCAACAACAGCTGCAACTCAGTGAGTTTGAGTTATTAAGGCAGCAGTTTTTGCAGCAGAGTGTACTCTGATGATGCAACTATTGCAGAAAACAGCAGTCTGAAACGAGTGATATTTTTAGCAGCTGCTAATGTAATGCGGCTGTCTGATAACCGGTTAAATCAGGTAATACAGGGATATCGGGTGAAATGTGCAGTATTTCTTTTCTTAACAGCATTTTTAATCAAGACAATATTGTACTAAGCCGCTTTGTATTGCCATGCTGGCAAGCGGGGCGACATACAGATTCCCTTAAGCCTGCGACATTGCCTTAATAATTACTATTTCAAGTGTTTAATAATGACAACAGAACAAACTGAAGTGCTCAGCGCCGGACAATTACTGAGCCAGACAAGGGAAAGTAAACAACTGACAATTCAGCAGGTTGCTATACAGCTGAATCTCAAGCCTGAACTGATTGTTAAGATAGAGCAGGATGCTCTTGATCCTGCCTTACTGGGAACATTTGCCCGCGGCTATTTAAGAGCTTATGCCCGATTACTGAAATTACCTGAAAAACAGGTAATAGAGCTGTTTGAACAGCATAGTGGGGTGCAGGCTTCTGTCGCCAAACCTATGCGGACATTTTCCAATCGTACTGCACAACAGGCAACTGAAAGCCGTTTTATGTGGCTGACCTATGCAATAGGCCTGCTACTGGTGGTATTGCTTGTTATCTGGTGGTGGCAAACATCATCTGATGACAGTATGGTTTCAGCCGCTATGACTCCACAGGAGATACCAGCCAGTGCTGCCGGTACAACATCTGCAGTGCCTGAAGTTGAGCTGCAGCAGACTGAACAATCTGTTCCGGTTCAGGCTGATATTCCGGTTCCAGATGCGACACAATTACTTGCTAATGCAGTATCAGCAGCTGTGGAAGAGGTTATTCCGGTTGAACAGCCTCAGCAAGAGTTGGTTGTGCAGGGAGAAAGTGTTGTCGTTGAAGACCGCCTGAAAATGACATTTATGGATAATTGCTGGATTGATGTGGTCGATGCCGACGAGAACCGTATAGCTTACGGTACCAAGCAGTCTGGTTATGTCATGGAAGTCAGCGGTAAAGCTCCTTTTGTGATTACTTTAGGCAATCCGCGTGCAGTTGCTATTGAAATTAACCGGCAGCCCTATGATACTTCGGGTTTACCGGAGAACCGGGTTGCCAAGTTTACTCTTTCCAGGTCAGAGCCATAATGTTTTCAGAACCGCCTATTACCCGTCGTAAAAGCCTTAAGATCCATGTTGGAAATGTTCCGGTTGGTGGTGATGCGCCAATCGCTGTCCAGTCAATGACCAATACCCGTACGACCGATGTTGATGCCACCGTTGCGCAGATAAAAGCTATTGCTGCTGCAGGTGCTGATATTGTGCGGGTATCAGTACCTACCATGGATGCGGCTGAAGCGTTTAAACTGATTAAACAGCAATCTCCGGTACCCTTGGTAGCGGATATTCATTTTGATTACCGCATCGCCCTGAAAGTCGCAGAATATGGTGTTGACTGCCTGCGGATTAACCCGGGTAATATTGGTAATGAAGAGCGTATCCGTTCTGTTGTAGATGCTGCCCGTGATAAAAATATTCCTATCCGTATAGGTGTTAATGGTGGTTCGCTGGAAGCTGATTTACAGGAAAAGTATGGAGAGCCTACACCTGAAGCTTTAGTTGAATCAGCTATGCGGCATGTTGATATTCTGGACCGGCTGAATTTCGATCAATTCAAAGTCAGTGTAAAAGCCTCTGATGTTTTTCTGGCTGTTGGTGCTTACAGATTATTAGCCAAACAGATCCCACAGCCGCTGCATTTAGGAATCACTGAAGCCGGTGGTGCCCGTTCAGGAGCGGTAAAATCTGCTGTCGGGCTAGGAATGTTACTGGCAGAAGGTATCGGCGATACCCTGCGGATTTCCTTAGCTGCTGATCCGGTGGAAGAAGTCAAAGTGGCTTTTGATATTCTTAAATCGCTGCGTATCCGTTCCAGAGGTATTAACTTTATTGCCTGCCCAAGCTGTTCCCGCCAGGAATTTGATGTGGTTAAAACCATGAATGAACTGGAACAGCGGCTGGAAGATGTAGTTGAACCTCTGACTGTTTCAGTTATTGGTTGTGTAGTGAATGGTCCTGGTGAAGCACTGATCTCCGATTTGGGCGTGGCCGGTGCCAACCGTAAAAGCGGTTTTTATATTAAAGGCGAGCGCCAGAAACTGCGGCTGGATAATGAAAGTGTGGCAGAA
>CAZXTH010000096.1:5152-7734 GCA_964643585.1 uncultured Pseudoalteromonadaceae bacterium | reverse complement strand
AGAACAACTGGAACAGCAAGTACGTGATTACCTTAAAGCCAGAGAACAGATTATTGGCGTTAAGCAGATTGATTAACCATTTGCAGTGATGCTTGGTGTTTTGGCTGACAAGCCCTATAATTCCGGCCAGTTTTTAGCATTTAATCGTGGAAATAGCATTTTGTCGAAGCAAATTCAGGCAATTCGTGGCATGAATGATTGCCTGCCACAGGATACACCGGTATGGCAATATCTTGAACAGGTACTGAGATCAACTGTAGCATCATATGGTTACAGTGAGATCCGCTTCCCGATCGTAGAAATGACAGAGTTGTTTAAGCGCTCTCTGGGTGAAGTTACCGACGTTGTTGAAAAGGAAATGTATACCTTTGAAGACCGTAATGGCGACAGCCTGACATTACGGCCAGAAGGCACAGCCTGTTGTGTGCGGGCGGGTAATGAACACGGCTTGTTATACAATCAGGAACAGCGCTTATGGTATATGGGCCCGATGTTCCGCCATGAGCGGCCGCAAAAAGGTCGTTACCGCCAGTTTCATCAGTTTGGCCTGGAAACCTTTGGGATTGCTACCGCTGATATTGATGCTGAAGTGATTATTCTGACTGCCAGATTATGGAAGCAACTGGGGCTTACGCCTTATGTTCGTCTGGAGCTGAATTCTCTGGGCTCAAACGAAGCCCGCGCCAGATACCGCGATGCACTGGTGGCTTATCTGGAACAACATAAAGCCTTACTGGATGAAGACAGCTTGCGCCGGCTTTACAGTAACCCGTTACGGGTGCTGGACAGCAAAAATCCTGAAATGAGTACTATGCTGGCCGGTGCTCCTC
The DNA here is from genome assembly GCA_964643585.1 of uncultured Pseudoalteromonadaceae bacterium. Lineage (GTDB taxonomy): Bacteria > Pseudomonadota > Gammaproteobacteria > Enterobacterales > Alteromonadaceae > Alishewanella. Next base: position 6,904 of record CAZXTH010000096.1, on the reverse strand, counting down.
AACTGAGTGATTATCTGGACGAAGATTCAGCCAGCCATTTTGCCCAGTTGCAGCAGCGTTTGACCGCAGCAGGTGTCGAATTTACGCTTAATCCGCGCTTGGTTCGCGGGCTGGATTATTACAACAAGACTGTGTTTGAATGGGTAACAACGGAGCTGGGTTCTCAGGGTACCGTCTGTGCCGGTGGCCGGTATGATGGCCTGGTGGAGCAGTTAGGTGGTAAGAGTACGCCAGCAGTAGGTTTTGCGATTGGTATGGAACGGATGACTCTGTTACTTCAACAATTGCAATTGGTACCGGCATTGCCGGCAACTGCTGATATTTACGTTATGGCAAGCGGAGAGAATGCGGAACTTGCAGCGCTTTCTGTTGCCGAAAAGCTGCGCAGCGAACTGAGCAGCAAACGGATTGTGCTGCATTGTGGTGGCGGTAATCTGAAAAAACAATTTAAAAAGGCTGATAAATCAGGGGCGGAAATTGCTCTGATTCTCGGTGAAGATGAACTGGCTCGTGGTGAAATTACAGTGAAATGGTTGCGGCAGGACAAACCTCAGCAAACCATCCCGCTCAGCGATCTGCCGCTGACGCTTGCCTGACAGCGACAACATGGAGTAATGAAGTGGAAATTTACAGCAGCGAAGAACAACAATTAGAAGCTATCAAACGCTTCTGGAAAGAATACGGTAAAGCAATTGTTGGCGGTGTGATTATTGGTCTTGCAAGCTTATACGGCTGGCGTTATTACCAGACAGAACAACGTGCAGGTACTGAACAGGCTTCAATCAAATTTAATCAGTTGGTGGAACAGCAGGAAACGGCTGATGACTGGCAGGCTGAAGCTAAGCAGTTTGTCGATGCCAATGGTAAGAGCTACTACGCTTCATTTGCAGCATTGCTTGCAGCAAAAGAAGCAGTAAGCAAACAACAGTTTGATGCTGCTGCTGAACAGCTGAACTGGGTTGTTCAGAATGCTGAAGATGCTTCAGTTAAGGCTATTGCTCAGCTACGCCTGGCGCGTATTCAGCGCGAGCAGGGTAATTATGATGCAGCACTGAATACCCTGGCTAAACCTGTTCCTGCAAGCTTTACATCGCTGCAGGCAGAGCTGAAGGGCGATATTCTGCAACAAAGCGGTGAACTGGCTCAGGCTAAGTCTGCTTATCAGCAGGCACTGTCCACTGCCGGACAACATCAGCAGTTAATTCAGATTAAACTGGATGAGCTGGCACACATTACAGCAGGTTGATGAGGTAGGCGTGAGACGTATAGTAAAGCATACCGCAATATTATTATTTACTTCAGTACTGGTTGCCTGTTCCAGCAAAGAGAAACTGGTACTACCGGAAGTGGAAAATACCATTTCACCGAAAAAAGTCTGGTCTTCCAGCATCGGTGATGGTGTTGCTCATTACGAATCCAGTTTAAAGCCGCTGATTGTTGGTGATACTGTTTATGCTGCCAGCCGTGAAGGTTTGGTCAGCGCATATGAGTTAAGCAACGGCAAGCGGAAATGGACTTTTGACCTTCGCCGTGGCGGACTGACTTCTTTATGGGGCAACCTGAGTAACTGGTGGTCAGAAGAAAATGCCCGTATCTCCGGTGGTGTAGGTTTTGGGTACGGTAAGCTTTTTCTGGGAACTGAAGACGGTGAAGTTTTTGCATTGTCTCCTGAAACCGGCGAACTGGAATGGCGTGTTGAAGTAAAAGCAGAAGTACTGGCAACCCCGGTGGCAGGTGATGGTTTGGTGATTG
>CAZXTH010000096.1:1865-5142 GCA_964643585.1 uncultured Pseudoalteromonadaceae bacterium | reverse complement strand
TGTCGCTACCGGAGCCGGAACCATTGTGGCTTTACACCCGGATACAGGTGAACAGCGCTGGATCTTTGAAAACGAACAACCTCCTCTGACACTGAGAGGTGTCAGCGAGCCGGTGATTGAAGCTGGCGGGGTGGTTTATGCTACATCAGCTGGCCGTATTGGTGTGTTGATTTCTGAGCGCGGTTATCAAGCGTGGGAAGAGCAAATTGCGTCACCGAAAGGTAGTACGGATTTGTCACGCCTGGTTGATATTGATGCCCGCCCGATAGTAGCAGGCGGTAATGTGTACAGCATGGCCTATAATGGAGAACTGGTAGCACTGGAACTCCGTACTGGGCGCCAGCTATGGAAACGTGAATATGCCAGTTTCCGTAATATGGCGATTGCCGGAAATACACTTTATATCGTGGATTCTGTCGGCCGTATTTATGCTGTAGATCGCCGCAATGGCACTGAATTGTGGTCACAATTTGGTCTGCATCGTCATTACCTGACCGGACCAACAGTCTATAAAGACTATCTGGTGGTCGGTGATAACAAAGGGCACCTGCACTGGCTTGATCGCAGTAGTGGTGAGTTTGTTGCCAGACAGAATATGGACAGCTCCGGTTTTTATACCGAAGCCGTGGCAACCGCTGACTATCTGTTAGTTCAAAGCCGCGATGGTAGCCTGGTGCTGTTACAAACACCATAACACCAACACGCCCTGAAACAGTAATTTGCAAGAACAGGCCTGCTGAGGCCTGTTTTGTTATTTTTGAGGTTTAACGAATGTTACCTGTGGTTGCCCTTGTCGGGCGTGCTAATGTGGGAAAGTCCACACTGTTTAACCGCTTAACCAGAACGCGGGATGCTCTGGTTGCTGACTATCCCGGCCTGACCCGCGATCGTAAATACGGTTCGGTCAAATATGAAGGGCTGGAGTTTATTGTGGTTGATACCGGTGGTATTGATGGCAACGAACACGGTATCGAAGTGGAAATGGCGGATCAGTCACTCAAAGCTATTGATGAAGCTGATGTCGTGCTGTTTATGGTCGATGCCAGAACCGGTGCAACTGTCGGTGATGTCGCTATTGCTGAGCATATCCGCCGCGTTGAGAAAAAGGTATTTCTGGTCGCCAATAAAACCGATGGCCTGGATGCTGATACCGCTATTGCTGACTTTTACAGCTTGGGTCTGGGCGAGGTGTATCCTATTGCTGCGGCGCATGGTCGTGGTGTTTCAGCACTCTTAAATCATGCCCTGGTACCGTTGCTGACGGCTGAGCAGCAGCGTGCGCTGACCGAAGAGCCTGAACCAGCCGCAGACTACAGCGAACTGAGTGAAGAAGAAGCTGATGCCGAAGCAGCACGCCTGCGTAACGAGCATATCAAGCTGGCTATTGTCGGGCGTCCTAATGTGGGCAAGTCGACACTGACTAACCGTATTCTCGGTGAAGAGCGGGTGGTGGTATTTGATATGCCCGGAACTACCCGCGATGCCATTTATATTCCGATGCAGCGCAATGAGCGCGACTACACACTGATTGATACTGCCGGTGTTCGTCGTCGCGGCAAAATTGATGATGTAGTGGAAAAGTTCTCTGTCATTAAAACCCTGCAAGCCATTGAAGATGCTAACGTGGTTATTCTGGTGCTGGATGCCCGGTTAGGCATTTCAGATCAGGACTTAAGCATTCTCGGTTTTGTATTGAATGCTGGCCGTTCGCTGGTGATTGCTGTCAACAAATGGGATGGCTTAAATGACAGTGTTAAAGATGATATTAAGCGTGAGTTGGATCGTCGTTTAGGCTTTATCGATTTTGCCCGTCTTCATTTTATTTCAGCATTACATGGCTCTGGTGTCGGTAATCTGTTTGAATCGGTTGAAGAAGCTTTTGATTCTGCCACTAAACGTGTCAGTACCTCGTTGCTGACCCGTATTATGAAAATGGCGCAGGAAGATCACCAGCCTCCAATGGTGCATGGACGCCGGGTAAAACTGAAGTATGCTCATGCCGGTGGTTATAATCCGCCCATTGTGGTGATTCATGGAAATCAGGTGAATGACCTGCCAGATTCCTATAAACGTTATTTAATGAACTACTATCGCAAAGCCCTGCAAATGATGGGGACGCCGATTAAAATAGAGTTCCGTGAAGGGGAAAACCCGTTCACACCAACCAAAAAGAACACTGAGACCGCGTTACAGAAATACAAACGTGAGCGCTTACTCAAAGCACGTAAAAAACTGGAAAAATAAGGAAACCCCATGAAATTTCGTTTTCCGGTCGTCATCATCGATGAGGATTTTCGTTCCGAAAACATCTCTGGTTCAGGTATCCGTGACCTGGCACAGGCTATCAGCAGTGAGGGTCTGGAAGTCGTCGGTTATACCAGTTATGTTGATTTAACGGCTTTTGCCCAGCAGGCCAGCCGTGCTTCCTGCTTTATTCTGTCAATTGATGATGAAGAGTTCGGTTCAGGTTCTGATGATGAAGTCTCTGATGCACTAAAAGAGCTGCGGGCTTTTATTAAAGAAGTGCGTAAGCGTAATGCTGATATTCCGGTATTCCTGTACGGCGAAACCCGTACCAGCCGCCATATTCCGAACGATATTCTGCGTGAACTGCATGGTTTTATTCACATGTATGAAGACACGGCAGAGTTTGTGGCTCGTCATATTATCCGCGAAGCCAAAAAATATCTGGATGCATTGGCACCGCCGTTCTTCAATGCCCTGATGGATTATGCCAGCGACAGTTCTTATTCATGGCACTGCCCTGGGCACTCCGGTGGTGTGGCATTCCTGAAAAGCCCGGTTGGTCAGATGTTCCACCAGTTTTTTGGTGAAAATATGCTGCGTGCCGATGTGTGTAACGCCGTGGATGAACTGGGACAATTGCTAGACCATACCGGTCCGGTAGCACAAAGTGAGCAGAACGCCGCCCGTATTTTTAATGCCGATCATTTATTCTTTGTGACCAACGGTACGTCTACTTCCAATAAAATGGTGTGGCATTCAACAGTGGCGCCGGGTGATATCGTGGTGGTTGATCGTAACTGCCATAAGTCGATTCTGCATTCGATAATTATGACTGGTGCTATTCCGGTATTCCTGATGCCAACCCGCAACCATTTTGGCATTATCGGGCCTATTCCGAAGAGTGAGTTTTCGCCGGAAGCCATTCAGAAGAAAATTGCAGCGAACCCGTTTGCGCGTAATGCCAAGAATAAAAAGCCACGTATTCTGACCATTACCCAAAGTACCTATGACGGTATTTTGTATAACGTGG
>CAZXTH010000096.1:0-1855 GCA_964643585.1 uncultured Pseudoalteromonadaceae bacterium | reverse complement strand
CATTTTGATGAAGCCTGGTTACCACATGCCAGCTTTCATGACTTCTACCATAATATGCACGCTATTGGTAAAGACCGCCCACGTTCAGAAGATACGCTGGTATTTGCTACTCAGTCTACTCACAAACTGTTGGCGGGTTTATCGCAGGCATCGCAAATTCTGGTACAAAATGCTGAAAAACGTAGTCTTGATACCCATCGCTTTAATGAAGCCTATCTGATGCACACCTCTACCAGCCCGCAGTATTCCATTATTGCCTCGTGCGACGTGGCTGCTGCCATGATGGAGCCGCCGGGAGGTACTGCGCTGGTAGAGGAGTCTCTGCTGGAAGCGATTGATTTCCGCCGTGCGATGCGCAAGGTAGATGAAGAATTCGGTGATGACGACTGGTGGTTTAAAGTCTGGGGCCCGGAGCATTTGCCGGAAGAAGGCATCGGCGAACGCAGCGACTGGATGCTGCATGCTGAAGACAGTTGGCATGGTTTTGGCGCGATAGAGTCTGGCTTTAACATGCTGGATCCGATTAAAGCCACCATTATTACACCGGGCCTGAACCTGCAAGGTAAATTTGACGATGCCGGTATTCCGGCAGCTATTGTCAGTAAATATCTGGCAGAGCACGGTATTATCATTGAAAAAACCGGCCTGTACTCGTTCTTTATTATGTTTACTATCGGTATTACCAAAGGCCGTTGGAATTCCATGGTTACCGAGTTGCAGCAGTTTAAGGATGACTACGATCAGAACCTGCCAATGTGGCGGATAATGCCAGAGTTTGCTGCTAAGCATCCGCGTTATGAAAAAACTGGTCTGCGCGATCTGTGTCAGCAAATCCACAATATTTACAAAAAGTACGATGTGGCAAAAATTACCACCGAAATGTACCTGTCAAATATTGAAACGGCGATGACCCCGGCAGATGCCTGGGCCAGAATGGCACACCGTGAAATTGAGCGTGTATCAATTGATGATATTGAAGGCCGCGCCACAGCTATGCTGGTAACACCGTATCCGCCGGGAATTCCGTTAATGGTACCGGGCGAGCGCTTTAACAGCACTATCATTAAATATCTGCAGTTTACCCGTGCTTTTAACGATGCCTTCCCCGGCTTCGAGACCGATGTTCATGGTTTAGTGCGTGAAATGGTAGACGGTGAACTGAAGTACTTTATTGACGTAGTGAAAGAATAAGTTGAGCTTTTAAAGCCGTTAACTAACTTTAGCATCCGAAAAACCGGGAAGTGGTAGTTTACACTTCCCGGTTTTTTTATTGTTGATTACTTTCGATAAAGGCTTGTTCAATCGCTTCCCTGATGTGTCATGCCGTTTCTAAGATATTCTTCCCGTGTCACTGTGGGTAATAAATCCTAATTGAGGTTGGTTGCCAGAATATCCTGAGGTATCAGATGCCTTTGTATGGTTATGTAACATATTGCAGCGCTACGATATTTACAGTTGTATTTTTGTTAAACATAAATTATACAATAAATGCTGTTTAATTTACTGATAGTAATAAACTCTGATTATTGTTAAAGCTCAGGGGGTATTGCGATTATAACCAGTCATTTAATTGCTAGTTGTTACAGGTTAGCCATCTTTAAGAGTGAAATGCAGTACAGCATTAAAATTGCATAATTCAAAGGAGAGTGATGTGAGCTCATCAAATGATAATCTTAAGCCCCCTTTTTATATTACCCCGGAAGAAGAATTAAAACTGCGCATTCGTGCTGATCAGCTTGTGCCGTCGCCTGTTATTGCTCCTGCGACGTCATTTGATGATTTCGTCCAGCAATTGATGATCCCTGCTACTGTGATGGAGCTTGCACGTAAAGCCGCCAGCATTCATTTTTCCACC
>CAZXTH010000095.1:0-10494 GCA_964643585.1 uncultured Pseudoalteromonadaceae bacterium | reverse complement strand
GGCAGTAGGTACCGCAGCAGGCCAGATTAAAACCGGTTCGCTGTGCCGTTCTGACCGTGTTGCTAAATACAACCAGTTACTGCGTATTGAGCAAGAACTGGGTAGCAAAGCGCCATATAAAGGCCGCAGTGAGATTAAAGGTCAGTAATTTCTTACTGGCTTACCCAAAAAACAAAGCCACCTTTCGGTGGCTTTGTTGTTATAACAACAGGGAACATCTGGATGCCAAATAACAAAGTACAGAGCAACATACTGGCTGAACTGGACCATGTATTAGGTGAGTCCCTGGATAAATTGTCTGATGCTGCCAGATTGGTTCGTGTAGCAGAACAACTTGATACCACCGGGAACCTGAAAAAGCTTGGCAGCGCTATTCATGATATATGGCAGCTCAGAGAAGCGATCTATGTACTGGAACCAGATGTGAAACCTGATCTGGTCAGTGAATATGAAGCCGATGCCGAACGTTTTAATAACCTTAATGCTTTGTATGACGAAGCAGTACAGTATGAACAACAAGGCAATGTCATTAAGGCTGCAGCGGCATTCAAACTGCTATTGCAAAGTACTGATTCCGGATTTTTTGTGCGGCATGCCCAGGCCGGGCTTTATCGCCTTAGCCTGGTAAAATAAACCGGAGTTTGCATGGCTCGTCGAACAGAACCTTACTTGTTACAAGCTTGTTTTCACCCGGATGCTCAGCCTGATTTTACTGAATATCCTTTTACTATTCCTGCAGTGCAGCAGATTGACTGCATTAATTTTCATCCTAATGTGACGTTTTTTGTCGGGGAAAATGGTGCTGGTAAATCTACTGTGCTTGAAGCATTAGCAATAGGGTTAGGCTTCGGACCAGAGGGCGGAACAAAAAATGTACTCTTCCGTACAGTTGATTCGGTATCTGAGCTTTATAAAAGCCTGCGGCTGGCCAAAGGGGTTCCATTCCTAAAGATGGCTATTTCCTGCGTGCTGAGAGCTTCTTTAATGTAGCCAGCTATATGGACAGTACCGCCTATACTGCTGGGTATGGTGGTTCATTACATGCTAAATCGCATGGTGAATCTTTTATGGCGCTGATGCTGAATAAACTCAAAGGAAGGGGCATTTACCTGTTCGATGAACCGGAAGCAGCTTTATCACCAAGCCGTCAGATGGCTGCTTTACGGGTGATTCATCAGTTGGTTGAAGATGGTTCACAGTTTATCATCGCTACCCATTCACCTATTTTACTGGCATACCCTAATGCCAGGATTATTCATTTTGATGGTGCCGGTGTCAGCGAAGTTGCTTTTGAAGACACCGAGCATTACGGCATTACCCGGGATTTTCTGAATAACTACCCGCGCCGGCTGGAGCAATTGTTGAGTGATGATGAGTACTGAGCCACTGGCTATACCGTTATTGTTTCTGGCTGTTCTTCAGATCGTAAAGTGAGCACTTCATAACCTTCCGCCGTTACGGCTATAGTGTGTTCCCATTGCGCAGAGAGTTTTTTATCGCGGGTGACTACGGTCCAGCCATCACGTTTGGTTTTTACTTTGGCTTGTCCCTGATTAATCATCGGTTCTATGGTAAATACCATACCTTCCTGCAAAGCCATCCCGCTACCGGCTTTGCCATAGTGTAATACCTGCGGCTCTTCGTGCATTTCACGACCAATACCGTGCCCGCAGTATTCACGTACTACAGAGTAGCCATGCCGTTCAGCATATTGCTGAATAGCAAAGCCGATATCACCCAGCTTTGCTCCGGGCTTAACAGCTTTAATACCTTGCCACATGGCCTGATAAGTGACATCCGTTAAGCGCTTTGCCAGTGGTGAAACATCTCCAACCAGATACATTTTGCTGGAGTCGGCAATAAAGCCGTTTTTTTCCAGCGTAATATCTACGTTGATAATATCGCCGGATTTCAGTATGTCCTTTTCGGAAGGTACGCCATGACATACCACATCATTAACAGAAGTATTCAACACATACTGGAAACCATACTGCCCTTTGCTGGCTGGGCGGGATTGCAGCGGGCCGGTAATAAAAGCCTCAGCCAGATCATTGATCTGCATGGTACTGATACCCGGAGTAATCTGCTGATCCAGATAGGCAAATACTGCAGCAAGTAAACGCCCGGCTTCCCGCTGCAGAGCGAGTTCTTCCTGGGTTTTAAGCTGAACGTTGTGCATAGGTATCGTCTGCCGCCAGGCTGGCTTGCAGTAACTGTTGCTGCAGCAGCTCGGTATAAGTAAGGTGAGGATTCATTTCTGCCAGTTTGCCGATTTTTATCCAGAACTCTGCCTGAGCATTAATAGAGCGTACCATGGTAGTGCTGGCTCTGCGGATGTCTTCGTGTAACTCATCACTGATTTTGACAATACCCATATGATATAACCAATATATGAAACGTATATGTATCGTATATTTTATGGCAAAGATGCGCAATAAGATTCAGGGCAAACAAAGCATAAAACCTCACAGTTCCTTGGGGCTGTTGATTTTTGGTGATGGTTTTTGCAGCGATTTGTCAGCCCAGATAAATTTCGCTCAGGTGATTTTTCAGATGCAGGTAATGTGCGCTGTAATACTGTGCTTTGGTCAGGCTGCCATAAGCGAAATGCGGTGCAAGGTCGCCTTGCCAGGAAATGAATTGCTCCAGTTCAGAAATGAGTTCAGCTTGTGCTACATCAACAGGTAATTCACTTACCAGTGCAGTTGCTCCGGGAATCATCTCGTCCAGCGGGTGGTTCATACTGCCTTTGGCAGAAAAAAGGTTAATTGCTGCAGTACCGGCGGTATGCTGGAACAATGCTGATTTAGCCTGCGGATAGCCAATCCGGGAATAAAGAATGCTTTGGGCACAGTGCTGAAATATTTCACTGACGTTCCAGTGGCCGCTGCTTTGTAATTTGTCAGCAGGCAAATATTTTAATTGTGTCAACAGATCGATGAGTGGGTAATGGCGTACCATTGCTGTGGCTTTGACGCCCAATGCCAGTACCACCGGGGTAGCAATAGCGGCATACAGAAATTTTCTGCGATTCATTTTTTCTCCGGACAGATATCTGGCTGTTTGCCGTTACTATAAGATGCGGTTTTCTGGCCGGCAATGCGTATTTTCATTTTATGAAGAACCCGTTTACGATCTTGCAGACAAAGGTTATATAAAGCAAAAGCAGCGCAGTTTACACAGAGTAAATGAGCATTTTACTCGCGAAGCTCGCCCTTACGTGCCGTACTAAAGTACGTTCAACCTTTGGTTGTAAACCTGCTTTTAATATCGTAGAACCAAAGTGCCGCAGGCCGTAAACGGGTTTCTGTCAGGTAAGATTAATCATCCAGACGGCATTGGCTCAGACTGACACCATCTAACCGGCATTCCAGCTCTACCCACTTACCTTCATGAATATTCAGAGTATTATCTGTGGCACTATAACCCCAGAGTTGATGGTTTAGTACCAACCCTCGCAGATCAATGTAACTATCGTTATCAGCACGTTCGATTTCAAGAATTTGAAACTGACCATCGCGTTCTACTCCTTCGATATCAAGTAAGATGCCGTCGAGCTGCGCTCTGGCCAGGTTATCGTCAAAATGGGTACGACTGGTAATAACAAAAGTATGATTGTGCAGTGTCAGAGTATCGTTGTGGTAAGTCATATACCCGGTAACTTCAAAATTGCGCAGTGATGGATTATTGCTATTATCCCGGCTTGTTTTAAATTCAATTTCAGTTACCTGTAACTGTCCATTCAACAGACGGTGCGTTACTTCTACGGTGCGGCCAGTAACTAAATCTGCAGCAGTACCATCTTCAAAGCGGGTGGAGGAAGCAACATCAAATTGCAGTTTACGGCTAAGCTCAAAACGGTTTTTTTCATCATTTACCCAGCTGATAACACCATACACTTCTGTTTCTGCATTGTGATCATAAGGTTCTATATCAATTTCTGTTGCCAGCAGATAGCCAGACTGATAACTGCCGAACACTTCAGCCCAGATACCTTCCTGCAGCGAGCCGTCTGTTACCGTCGCCTGGGCATAGTCTACTTCGGTATCTCCGATCCGGAAACGTTGCGTGGCGGTATTTAAATTGGTAACAGTCCCTTCTATCTCTACATAGAGCGGTAGTTCCGTACCTTGCAAAGTAGTAATAGCCATCGCCGTATTGGTAGTGCCAGAATCCAGGGTGATCAGTACATAGTCACCGTTTTGTAATCCGGCAGGAAGTGTTGTTACTTTGATGGTCTGACCGTTTACCTGCAGGGTTTCTGCTGTAATGGTGCTGACAGTACCGGCCAGATCAGGATTCAGGTTGACAGAACTTACGGTGGTGCCGTTAGTGGTGACAACGACGTTCATTCCCGTTGCCAATGCAGACTTACTGACCGTGTTGTCGGCATAACCTGGGGTGATATTACGGATATCAAGCTGATAGCCATTTACATTTATTGTATCGCTGTTGCCGGATGACACTGGGCCAATAATCTGTAATGGAATTACTTGTGGAATGGGTACGCTACCTTGCCCGTTATCTGTGGACGGAGTGTCATTACTGCCGCCACAGGCAGCCAGACAGGTAAATACTGAAAGAGCAAAAAGCTTTTTTACGGTGTTCATATAGACCTCGCGTGATCTCAGGAATAGACTTTCTGCTACAAGCATGCACCAGGTTGCGTGAAGACTTTGTGAAGTAACAGGGCTGTGAGCATCATGAGAGTATTGGTTGTGGAAGATAATCAGCAGGTGATGGAAACTCTTACCGATTATCTGGAACTGGAAGGGCATCTGGTTGATTGTGCGTATAACGGCGTGATGGCATTACAAATCATGGAACAGCAGCAATTTGATGTCATTATCATGGATATTATGATGCCCAAGCTGGATGGAATTGCTACCGTACAGGTGCTAAGGCAGCAGCAACAGCTGACTACGCCTATTTTGTTCCTTACTGCTAAAGATTCGATTGACGATAAAGTGGCCGCATTTGAATCAGGTGGTGATGATTATCTGGTGAAGCCGTTTGCCATGAAGGAGCTGATGTTGCGCCTTGATGCGTTATGCAAAAGAGGTAACAGACAGGATGTTGGTCAATTACAGGTAGGTGAACTGCTGTTTGATACTCAGAATAATCAGGTATTCCGCAGTGGCAAGCTGATTAAACTCAGTAAGCTGCAGCAGAAAATTCTTCGTTTGCTAATGCAGAAGCATCCGGCGATGGTGAGCAGGCAGCAGATTATTGATAGCATCTGGGGGGATGAAGAACCGTCAAGTGATGCCTTGCGCAGCCATATTTATGCCATCAGGACTGCACTGGATCAGGGATTCTCGCACAGTGTACTGGAAACTGTTCATGGTCAGGGATACCGCCTTGTCACAGCATAAAAAATCACCTCTCAAAAAGCCACGGTTATCCAGTAAACTTATCTTGCTTACCGGGCTGCTGAATGCCGCATTTATTGGTTTGTTCTGGCTGGTTATTTTGATTGCTGAAGACCAGATGGAGGTTATCAGCCTGCACCACTGGCTGGATTCTGAAGCCAGTATGTATGAGCGTGATTATCAGCAGACAGGTTCCCGGCAGAGTTTGCCTAACCACTATGAGTTTGATATTTACTGGAGCGACTCGGAGATGCCGCTCTGGCTGAAAAACTATACTACTCCGGGTTTTTACGAGCATCATGTGGGTACTGAGGACAAACACTTTTTGGTCAGGCAGGACCCTTCTGGCAAAGGGCTGTTTTATGTTGTGTTTAAAGATGATGCCGACGATTATCTTGATGAATACGAAACCCGGTTACAGCTGTTTACCCTGATTCTGGGATTTGCCATTATTTTGCTGATGTTTTTGTACACGCTTTATCTTGTGCGCCAGATTCTGTTACCACTTAACCGGGTACAGGCCAAAATTAAGCAAATGCCACCGGATCAACCTGATTTCAGGGTTGACGCAAAATATCAGGAACTGGCTTTGATTGAGCAGGCATTACTGAACAGTAAAACCAGTATTGCCAGGTTTTTCCGGCGGGAACAGGAATTCAGCCGTTTTGCTGCCCATGAAATCCGGACACCATTAATGGTGCTGCAGGGATCATCCGATATTATTAACAGGCTAGAGCAGGACAAGCCTCAGGCGCAAAAAGCTGCGCAGCGTATCAGCAAAGCCTGTGAAGATATCAGTCTATTGACAGATACCTTTCTACTGCTTGGAAAAGAGCATATAGAACAGCATCACTTCAGCCTGATTGATATCGGGCCATTACTGGTTCAGCAATTGGAAACGATTACTGCGCTGTTTTCTGCTGAGCAGCCTGCATACAGGATACTCAAACTAGAATCCGGTACTGTACAGACACCGCCAAGCTTTATTTATGTGGTGTTGAATAATTTGTTGAAAAATGCGTTCAGTTACGCTGAAGGTGAAGTGCTGATTGAACTGGATGAACAATGCCTGAGTGTAGCGAATAATTATCAGACAGCACAGCGCCAGAACAGAGGATATGGCTATGGGCTTATTATCATTGAACGTATTTGTGACAAAATGCACTGGTCGTTTACAGTGAACGACCATGACGGATTATTTGAAGTTTCTGTTCGTTTTTTATAAAAGTCAGGATAACTAATGTGGTATCAGAAAGAAATTATCCTTAAGCCCAGAAACCGTGGTTTTCATCTGATCACCGATGAGATTACCAGCCAGCTGCCGCAGTTAGCACAATATCGGATTGGCCTATTGAATCTGTTGCTGAAACATACTTCAGCAGCACTGACCATCAATGAAAATGCAGATCCAACGGTCCGGCAAGATTTTGAGAGCCATTTTAACCGTATGGTGCCGGAAGGTATGCCTTATTATCGCCATGATTATGAAGGTGATGATGATATGCCGGCTCACCTGAAAAGTAGTATTCTGGGTGTTAGCCTGATGCTCCCGCTCACAGACGGGCAGTTGAACATTGGTACCTGGCAGGGTATTTACTTGTGCGAGCATCGTGATCATGGCGGGCCGCGTAAACTGGTGTTAACCCTGCAGGGAGAACGGTACGAATAAGCTCATGGCATTCATCTGATTGGTCTGAGCAGGTTACCTTAACTGGTTAATGCATAGGCATAAATGATAATCCCATGCTAATATTCGTAATCCTAATCACCGGTCTCTTGGGTGCAGTGTGGCTATTCCTGATACAGAGGCAACGTAACAGATATTGGAAAGTATGGGGTTTTCGTTCAGGATTAACTTACGCATTCTTATTTTGCTGCTGGCGATGCTAAGTGCTGTTATCGGCGTACTTAATACCTTTTATGCCAGTTTTCAGGTTCAGAAAGAACAGCTTATAGACAGTACTCTGGAGTCTAACCGGGTATATGCCATGAAAATGGCCAATATAGTTGAACGCTTTATCAGTGATGTACAGCAACAACTGGCATTCAGTGCAGGGGTTCTGGCTAATAATCTTGATCAGCAAGAGCTGCTAGAGCAGGAAGTACACCGGCTGCATTTTCAGGAAAATACGTTTAACTCCGTAGCTATTGTTGATGCCGAAGGCATTGTTCTGGCAGTCAGCCCCAGTCAATTAGGAATGGCAGGGAAAATGCTGACATCACATGGCGCTAAAGAAGCATTACAACAACGTACTGCTTGGATCAGTGATCAATATATTTCTTCCGCACATAATCTGGTTATTTTTCTGACCCATCCTGTTTTTGATAATGAAGGTGAGTTTCTTGGTTATGTTGGTGGCAGTATTTATCTGCGTGAAAAAAATGTGCTGTTTACTCTGATTGGTGAGCATTTTTATAAAGATGGCTCTTATCTGTATGTTGTGGACCGTCATAAGCAGATTATTTACCACCAACATCCGATCCGGATCGGCAGCAAGATCGAGAATAATAAAATTATTGATACGGTAACGCAGGGCAATTCCGGTTCTATGCAGGCTATAAACAGCCGGGGCACCGCAATGCTGGCTGGCTATGCTTACCTGCCTATAACCGGTTGGGGCATTATTGCCCAGCGCCCACTGGAACAAACCGCCGGAAAGTTAAACAGTCTGATGCTGGGAGTGCTGTATAATGTGCTGCCGCTGGCTTTACTGACTGTATTGTTTATCTGGCTGTGTTCCACTCTGATATCCCGCCCTTTATGGCAGCTTGCACGGCATGCAACCGAAATTGATGACGTGAACAGCACTGGAAAAATTACAGAGATTCCAGCATGGTATTTTGAAGTGAGCCAACTGAAACAGGCTATTCTGATTGGGCAAACGCTAATGCAGCAGAAAATCGGGCGACTGAATCTTGATGCGCAGACTGACCCGATGACTGGCCTATATAACCGTCGTAACCTGCAGCAAACACTCGAAAAATGGAGTAAAGCACTGCATACCTTTTCGGTTATTACTCTCGATATTGATCACTTCAAACGCATTAATGATCAGTTTGGACATAATGCCGGTGATATGGTTATTAAAACTATGGCTCAGTGTATCCGGGATATCTCACGTGAAAGCGATATGCTGTACCGGACCGGTGGTGAAGAATTTTTATTGCTGTTGGCTGAAACCCCGCTGGAGTCTGCCGGAGATGTAGCTGAGCGATTAAGAAGTTATGTTGAACATAAACAGATTGATGGCATCGGGCAGGTGACAGTTTCTCTGGGCGTAACGAACTGGCCAGCTTGCGCTGACGAAAGTACCGAAGTGCTTATTCTGGCAGATAAAGCGTTATATGAAGCAAAAAGAACAGGGCGTAACAAAGTAGTGATTGCTGAGATTAAGCAAGAATAGCTATAGTAGCCGTAACAGTATTCATAACCCTGCAACAGAGGAAGAGTAACAGCGAATATGAACCTGCGGCACGATGAACAGCCTCATTTCTGGCAGGTATCACCTGATAATCAGGCTCATACTGAGCTGTGCAATGCACTCTATGAAAGAGAACTGAGCAGTCTGGCTTCATATCCGCCGGCGCAGTTTGTCAGCCTGCAGGCGAAGCTTTCCAGCCTGCCATTTTATGTCCGTAAGGCGGCCAGCTATATTTTGCAGCAAACATCACCGTTATCTCTGGATAGTCAGAATGCCTCTTGGTACAGCAAACAGACTGCCCGTTGCCCTGCGGGTAAACAGCAGGCCGACCCTATAGCACCATTTTATTTAAAAGCTGCAAAACCAGGGTTGATCGTACCGGTATACCAGACCCGCCTGACACAGGAAACGATCATACTGGATAGTGTTGATGAAGTAGATGAGGTTAATCAGCGGTTACACTGTAACCAGCAGGGATGGTTTGGATTTAGTGGTACGCCGTTACAACATGAAAACAGCGACAGCTTTCTGCTAAAGCCCGGCAAAGCGATTATGATTGCTGCATGTTGCGGGCAT
This sequence comes from uncultured Pseudoalteromonadaceae bacterium, assembly GCA_964643585.1. Lineage (GTDB taxonomy): Bacteria > Pseudomonadota > Gammaproteobacteria > Enterobacterales > Alteromonadaceae > Alishewanella. Next base: position 1,124 of record CAZXTH010000095.1, on the reverse strand, counting down.
CAGTGGCTCAATCAGGAAAAAACGTTACCCCGTTCACTCAGCTTGCGCGAATTACTGCTGGCCAGCCGGCTGAACTGGCAGAATTTTTCCCGTCCTTTGCCTGCTCCCAGGCTTTGATGCGCATTTTAGGCTTTGCACTATGCGCAGCAGACTGCATAATAACCGGAACCTGTTAACTGAGCCTGGCTTATGCGATTACTGACAGTACTGCTGGTTATTTTATTAGCGCTATTACAATACCGCCTGTGGTTTGGTCAGCACAGTGTGACCGATTACCTGCGCCAGCAGGATGAAATTAAACTGCAGCAGGTTAGCAATCAGGAATTGATAAAGCGTAACCGCCTGCTAGGGGCAGATGTTGCGGATCTGCAGCAGGGCTTAGATGCCATTGAAGAACGGGCTCGTAACGAGCTTGGCCTGATCCGGGAGGATGAGGTGTTTTTCCGCATTATTAATCAGGATCAGCGATGACCTCAAAGTTGTTGCCTGCTATTGCAGCTGTAATGCCTGCAGCAGGTATTGGTAAGAGAATGCAGGCTGAAAAGCCTAAGCAGTATTTATCCTTGCAGGGAAAAACAATTCTGGAGCACAGTGCAGAGCGCGTGCTGGCTGTACCTGGCGTCAGCAAATTATGGCTGGCTGTAGCAGCTGACGATCCTTATTTTACGCAAACGACTCTGGCGACTTCATGTGCTGTACAGCAGGTGCAGGGGGGAGCTGAACGCGCTGACTCAGTGTTAAATGCTTTGCTGGCAATTGATGAGCAGCAATACCCTTGGGTGCTGGTACATGATGCTGCGCGGCCGCTGGTACGCAAGCAGGATATTGAGAAATTAGTTACGCAGTGCCTCCAAGCCGGAGCTGGCGGCATTCTGGCCTGTCCGGTGCGGGATACAATGAAACGGGGCCAGCAGTTTGTTCATGAAACGGTTGAGCGTAACCAGTTGTGGCACGCGCTGACGCCACAGTTTTTTCCTACTGGCCAGCTCAAAGCTGCCTTACAACAAGCTTTGCAACAAGGTAGCCTGGTGACTGATGAAGCCTCAGCAATGGAGCTCGCAGGACATCCGGTGCTGCTGGTTGAAGGCCCGAGCGACAATATTAAGATTACCCAGCCAGCGGAT
>CAZXTH010000094.1:9899-10579 GCA_964643585.1 uncultured Pseudoalteromonadaceae bacterium | reverse complement strand
CGGTAATCTGTGACAGTTTCTGAGCCAGCACAGTAGATGCACTGTCGTACAGCACACTACCCGCCAGGTGATCAGAACTCAGCGCCAGCGCCATAATAGGTGCTTGCGACGGGTTAAATTTGCGGTATATCGGGTTACCCGGCATGCCAGATGGCAACTGGCTGCGGGCAGCATTAATCGCGGCCTGAACTTCACGCGCAGCATCATCAACATTACGGTCCAGTTCAAACTCCAGCCGGATCTGTGTTGACCCCTGACTACTGGAAGAGCTGATCCGCCTGACACCGGAAATACTGCCTAATGCACGCTCCAGCGGCGTTGCCACCGTAGCAGCCATGCTTTCCGGGCTGGCCCCTGGCAGGCTGGCCGTAACCACGATCATCGGAAAATCAATTGCTGGCAAAGGCGATACCGGTAACAACCGCCAGCTAAGCAGCCCCAGCAGCATAATGGCTGTGGCAATCAGCCCGCTGGCTACCGGCCTCTGAATAAAAGGTTGAGCCAGATTCATAATGCCGGAGCCTCAGCGGCAGCCGCCTGCTTACGGCTGAAATGACGGTCAAACCACAAATACACTACCGGCGTAGTAAACAGTGTCAGCACCTGACTCACCAGCAATCCGCCAACCATGACCAAGCCAAGCGGCTGACGCAATTCTGCACCAGAACCGGTAGAAAGCC
>CAZXTH010000094.1:5179-9889 GCA_964643585.1 uncultured Pseudoalteromonadaceae bacterium | reverse complement strand
GGAATAGCACCGAACAAGGCTGCCAGTGTGGTCATCAGAATCGGCCTGAAACGCATCAATGCAGCCTGATAAATAGCAGCATCCGGAGACAATCCCTGATTGCGCTGAGCATCCAGCGCGAAATCGACCATCATGATACCGTTCTTTTTAACCAGGCCAATCAGCAACACAATGCCGATAACCGCAATCAGATCCAGCGGCTGACCGGTAATCAGCAATGCCAGTAATGCCCCTACGGTTGCCGATGGCAAAGTAGACAGAATAGTTACCGGATGAATCAGGCTTTCGTACAGAATACCCAGCACGATATACATGGTGACAACCGCCGCCAGAATCAGCCACAGCGTATTACCCAGCGATGCACGGAATGCTTCGGCAGCGCCCTGGAACGTCAGCTCCACTTCCTGAGGTAATTGCAGTTGTGCTTTTACCTGCTCAATCGCAGCTACCGCTTCACCCAGCGAATAACCCGCCGCCAGATTGAACGACAACGTAACCGACGGGAATTGTCCCTGATGGTTAATCAGCAATTTCGCCGGGCGCTGTGTCACCGTGGCCACTGCAGATAAAGGAACTACCGCACCACTGCTGCTGGTCAGATACACTTTTTCCAGCGCATCAACACCCTGCACCTGAGCAGGATCCACTTCCAGTACTACCCGGTACTGATTCGACTGGGTAAACAGCGTAGAAATCTGACGCTGACTGAATGCACTCTGCAACACTGCGCTTATCTGCGATACATTAATACCCAGCCTTGCAGCGGCAGTACGATCAATATCGATATATGCCTGTAACCCTTGTTGCTGCAGATCGTGAGCCACCTCAGACAACTCCGGCCGCTGTTGCAGTGCCGCGACGACATCCGGTAACCACTGGTTAAGCACATCCTGATCCGGCGTTGTCAGGCTGAACTGGTATTGAGTACGGCTAACCCGGTCTTCAATACTTAATTCCTGCACTGGCTGGAACCAGCCTTTAATGCCAGAAACCTCCTGCACCTGATACTCAAGTTCACGAATCACTTCCACCGCGGTCAGGCTACGTTCGCTGTGCGTTTTCAGGTTAACCAGAATACGCCCGCTGTTAATGCTGCTGTTATTTCCGTCCACACCAATAAAAGACGATAAACTGCTGACATCCGGATGCTGCAGAATATTCTCTGCCAGCCTTTGCTGTCGTTCAGCCATCGCCCGGAACGAAATATCCTGTGGCGCTTCAGTAACAATCTGAACTACGCCACTGTCCTGCACCGGAAAGAACCCTTTAGGCACCATAACGTACAGGCCTGCAGTCAATGCCACTGTCGCCAGCATACTGAACATTGCTAACCGCTGATGACGCAACACCCATTGCAACCCGCGGCCATAGGCGGCAATCACCCGGTTCATGGTACTGCTCTGATCATCATGAGCAGGCATTTTGGTTAACAGACGCGCGCACAGCATAGGTGTTAATGTCAGTGAAACCACCAGCGAAATTAAAATCGCCACCGCCAGCGTTACCGCAAATTCATAGAACAAACGGCCTACTACATCGGCCATAAATAACAGCGGAATCAGCACCGCAATAAGAGAGAACGTTAATGAAATCAGGGTAAAACCAATTTCTTTGGCACCTTTTAACGCTGCATCAAGTGGTGAAGCCCCCTGCTCACGGTGACGGGCAATATTCTCCAGCATCACAATCGCATCATCCACCACAAAACCGGTAGCAATGGTCAGTGCCATCAGTGTCAGGTTATTCACTGAAAAATCCAGCAACAACATCACTGCAAAGGTTCCAATCAGCGATAAAGGTACCGCCAGACTCGGGATAATCGTGCCAGGAATCGTTCTCAGGAAAACAAACGTCACCATCACCACCAGGCAGATAGCAAACACCAGTTCTTTCTGTACGTCGCGTACTGAAGCCCGGATACTGTGGGTACGGTCAGTCAGCACTTCCACATTAACGGCGGCAGGCATAGTTGAGGTTAACTGCGGCAGTAATTGCTGCACCCGGTCTGCTACTTCAATCACATTGGCTCCCGGCTGGCGCTGAATATTCAGCAGTACTGCCGGTTGCTGATTAGCCCAGGCAGCCAGAAAACGGTCTTCAGCTCCCTGCTCCACTGTTGCCACATCTTTCAGGCGTACCGGCGCACCATCACGCCAGGCAATAATCAGCTCCTGATATTCATTAACATCACGGATCTGGTCATTGGCATCCAGCATCGTAGAGCGAAACGGGCCATCAAAGCTGCCTTTCGGCTGATTGGTATTCGCTGCTGCAATGGCATTGCGCAGGTTTTCAAGGCTCAGATCCATATTCGCCAGCGCCGCCGGGTTTGCTTTTACCCGGATTGCCGGGCGTTGCCCGCCCGCCAGACTAACCATACCCACACCCGGTAATTGCGCCAGTTTTTGCGCCATTCGGGTATCAACCAAATCATATACGGTTGGCAACGGCAGGGTTTCAGAGGTAACAGCCAGTGTCAGAATCGGGGCATCGGCAGGGTTAACCTTGCGGTAAATAGGCGGGGTAGGTAAATCATTTGGCAGCAAAGAAGAGGCAGTATTAATGGCAGCCTGCACCTCTTGCTCAGCCACGCCCATATCAACAACCAGCGCAAACTGCAGCGTAATAACAGAAGCTCCGGCAGAACTGCTGGAAGACATTTGTTTCAGGCCGGGGATCTGCCCCAACCGCCGCTCCAATGGCGCAGTTACCGTGCGGGCCATAATATCCGGGCTGGCACCGGGGTTAAAACTGAACACCTGAATAATCGGGTAATCAACCTGCGGCAGTGCCGAAACCGGCAGCTGGCGCCAGCTGAGAATACCGGCAATCAGAATTGCCAGCATCAGCAATGATGTAGCAACCGGCCGCAGAATAAAGGGTTTGGATAAGTTCATATCCCTATCCTCAGTTGGCTGGTGTCTGGTGGTCAGTAATCACTTCTACTGCACGGCCTGGTCTTAAACGATCCAAACCTTCCAGCACTACAACATCTCCGGCCTGTAACCCTTCTTCTACTGCAATCAGGCCATTATCAACCGCCCCCAATTTTACCTGACGGATCTGGGATTTATTCTGTTCAATCACATAAACATAGGTGCCCTGCGAGCCATACTGCACCGTATCCTGCGGAATGGTTACAGCCCCCTGCTGCACTGCTACATTCAGCCGCACATTAACAAACTGATTTGGGAACAGTTCTTCCTGCTCGTTGGCAAACTCTGCTTTTAGCTTCAACGTACCGGTCGCAACATCTATCTGGTTATCCAGCGTTGTCAGCTTACCAGTGCTCAGTAACTGGCGCTCGGCACGATCCCAGGCTTCCACCGTCAGCGTATTACCGCTGCGTATGGCTTCACGTACCTGTATCAGCTGACTTTCAGGAATAGAAAACACCACTGCAATCGGCGCGCTCTGGGTAATCGTTACCAGACCTTCACTGCTGTTTGCCTGGATAAGATTGCCCGGATCGACACGGCGCAGGCCAAGACGGCCACTGATTGGTGCAACAATGCGGGTATAGGATAACTGTAACTGAGCCGCGTCAATCTGCGCCTGATTGGTTTTTATCGTTCCCTGTAACTGGCTGACCAAAGCCTGCTGCTGATTATATTGCTGGGCAGAAATAGAATTCTGCTCTCTCAGCTTGGAATACAGTGCCAGATCTGCTTCGGCATTTTTCAGCTGTGCCAGATTCTGCTCTTTCTGGCCCTGAGCCTGCGCCAGTTGTACCTGGTAATCTGCAGCATCAATCTGCGCCAGTAACTGGCCTTGCTCTACTTTTTCCCCTTCACGGAAAAAAAGCTGCTGTAACGGGCCGGAAACACGGCTTTGAACCACAACAGTATTCAGCGGAGTAACAGTACCAATGGTTTTAATCTGCACACGCAAATCAGCGGCGGCGGCATCCACTACGCGTACAGGGACAGGCATCGCCCATGGATTCATCTGAGCCTGTGGTTTGGCTGCATTATCAGCTTTTGGCCATAATCCATAAGCCGCTACCGCAGCAACTACTACCACACCCGCAATAACCAAAGGCTTTTTCAGCAATGTCATACCCGCAAATCCCTGTAACCAGGATCAACAGATCCTGCTATTGTTAAAATAACGCCTAATATAATTCACCGGTATAACCGGCTCAATGTAGCCAACGTCAAGATTAAGTAAAGATTGGCAGGCATTCGGCAGGATGCGCTTTCGCAGCGATAAACGCCAATATGATCAATAAGACGTCTTAAGCTTCGGCTTTTTATTGTCAGACACCACCATCTCCGGTGGCAGCGCAAAAGAAAAGGTACTGCCTTTTTTGGGCTCACTGAAAATCATCAGACGGCTATGATGGCGTGACAGCACATGCTTTACAATTGCCAACCCAAGGCCGGTACCACCGGTATTGCGGGCACGGGCCTGATCTACACGGTAGAAACGCTCTGTCAGCCGCTTCACATGCTGGGCAGCAATACCATCTCCATTATCAGTAACAGTAAATACAGCCTTGTTATTCTGCAGTTGCCAGCTTACCTGTATCTCACCACCGGCAGGTGTATATTTAATGGCATTGATAATCAGATTAGAAAAAGCACTGCGCAGCTCTTCCGCCATTCCCATAACTTTAAGCGTTTCCGTAATGCTAAAGGTTATCTGGTGCTGCTTATCACGATTCAGGCTGGCAGCTTCCTGCTCCAGTTTATGCAGCATAACCGGAAC
>CAZXTH010000094.1:0-5169 GCA_964643585.1 uncultured Pseudoalteromonadaceae bacterium | reverse complement strand
CACTGCATGGGCTTTCTGCCAGATAGCACCATCCGGCTGCTGCTCACCATCCATCACTTCCAGATACCCCTGCAGTACCGTCAGCGGAGTACGCAGTTCATGCGAAACGTTGGCGACAAAGTCTTTGCGGATCTGCTCCAGCTGTTTTAACTGGGTAATATCACGCACAATCAGCAAATACTGGGCTTTTCCATATGGCATCAGCTTGAATTCGAGCGCCAGATCGGCTTTAACCGGAGAAGTCAGCTCCAATGGTTGCTGAAAATTCTTCTGTTGCAGGTAATGCTGGAAATCCGGATTGCGGATAAGGTTATCCAGCCGCTGGCCTTCATCCAGCGGCCAGCGCAAACCAATCAGAATCTGCGCCAGTTTATTGCACCAGACAATAGTCCAGTCAGCCGTTAAAACAACAACAGCTTCCGGTAAGGCTTCAGCACCATCACGGAAACGACGCACCAGATTGCGCAGTTCTTTCCGCTTGCGGCGTTCTTTACGCTGCTGATAATAAATACCATCGAAAATCTGCTGCCAGGCACCATCACCGGCCGGAGGAGTAAGTTTGCGATCCCGCCATAGCCATTTATCCAGCATAAACATATGCTTGTAATGCCAGCCCAGTAACAGCAGGCTTAACAGCAATAGCGCAGGTAACACCATTCCGACCAGCCAGCCGGCAAAAGCCGTCAGGCAATAAAAAAGGAAGACTTTACCTAAAATCTTCCTTTTAGAGAGCAATAACCGCATAGCTGCTTACTTAGCAGAAAAACGATAGCCGGAGCCGCGCACTGTCTGAACCAGCCGGTCATGTCCTGCTATAGAAATGGCTTTACGCAGCCGGCGGATATGTACATCCACAGTACGGTCCTCAACATAAACATTGGTACCCCACACATGGTCCAGCAGTTGTTCACGGCTGTATACACGTTCAGGGTGAGTCATAAAGAAATGCAGTAACCGGAACTCTGTCGGTCCCATGTCCAGTGGCTGTTCTTCTGCCATCACGCGGTGTGATACCGGATCCAGCTTCAGCCCCTGAACTTCAATCACTTCATCAAGGCTGGTTGGCGCTACGCGACGGATAACCGCTTTAATACGGGCCATCAGCTCTTTCGGCGAAAACGGCTTGGTAACATAATCATCAGCACCAACTTCCAGCCCGCGAACCTTATCTTCTTCCTCGCCTCTGGCGGTAATCATGATAATCGGTATATTGCGGGTTAGCTCGTGCTGTTTCATTTTCTTGGCAATCTGGATACCACTACCACCCGGCAGCATCCAGTCCAGTAACACCAGATCAGGATAAGGCTCTACCAGCATATTCATAGCAGAATCCACATCTTCTGCGGTGGATGCCTGATAACCGTTCTGCTCTAACACAAAGCACAGCATATCGCGGATAGGCGCTTCATCTTCTACTACCAGAATTCTCCTGGACATAGTTCCTTACCATATTCAGTTAACCTGCCGCTATTATTCCTTCAGTTTATGACAGATTTATGAAAAACAGAATGAAAGTGTGTCTTATCTCTGAAACAAATAAAAAAGCTTCCCGAAGGAAGCTTTTTTATTGCTAAGTATTAACTTAGAAGTTGTAGATAATACCCAGAGACAGGCCGCTGATGTCTTCACCAACCACCGGAGTCAGGTAAGCAGAACGAGCCTGCTGGCTGACATTGAAACGTGCATTATCATCATTTGAAGTAATACCGTATACCGCATACAGGGTTAAATCTTTACCGAAGTTACGGTCAACACCCACGGCTAACATGCCTGCACCTGAATCATCAGTATCATTGTCACCAGCTACATAGTACTGACCACGGAAGGTATACTCACCGGCTTTATAGCTGGCACCGATACCATATACATCACGGTCACCACCAGCGATATCACTGATTGTTTGATACAGTGCTGCTACACGGAAAGCACTGCTGATGTCATAGTAAGCACCTAAACGCAGTGATTTTGAATCTTTCAGTTCACCGTCGATAGTTGCAAAATCGCCACGTGATTCATAAGCAGCTGCCAGGTACAGTCCTTTTACTTCATAAGAAACAGAAGTACTGATCTGGTTGGTATCATTGCTGGCATCCTGAGTCTGGCCACGCTCAGTTGAATAAACGAAGTCAAACGTCACGTTATTGAAAGCTGGGCTACGATAGTGCACGCTCTGGTCGAAACGCTCATCAAAAGCACCGGCACCGCGGGTAATGTTACGGGCATCACCTAAACGGTCGCCGAACATGTCTGTTTTACCGCGAATAATTTTGTGCGGAGTATCAAATTTACCAACACGTACCAGACCGAAATCGCCTTTTAAACCAACAAAGCTGTCACGAGATGTCCAGGTACCAGAACCGTTATCAATCCGGATTTCCTGTTCAATCTGTACTAACGCTTCCAGACCATTTTCCAGCTTGGTACTGGCTTTAAAACCTAAACGGCTTGAGTTGCTTGATACTTTGATTGCACTGTCGTCACCATTATCCAGGTGATCCGCTGACAAGTGCGCACGACCATAAATTGTTACATCAGCTGCCATTGCCGGCACGGCCAGTGCTGCTAAAACCGCAGAAGCTACCAGACCTGTTTTGATTGCTTTCATTATGTCTCTCTCCGCATAACATTGTTGTAGATGAACCTGTGTTTAACGGAGCCTAGTATCAGCAATCAAAATGACACTAAAGTGTCTTTTCAATGACAGTTTTGTGACGTTAACAAATCAGTAATAAGAGCAGAAAATAGCAGCAATAACGCTGTCAGGTATGCCTCCGGCGACGAAAGCGGGTACGTTGCCACAGCAAAAAAGCCCCTGAAAACGCAAACCATAATGCCAGCATTGCTGCCAGCCAGATAAGCCAGTGATTAAACCGCTGTCCGCCGCTGTAATCCATAAAATGCAGCCGAAACATCCAGTCAGAGACAACCCAGGTATTATTACGATGTGGCAGCACATCACCAGAGCGGCTATCTACATAAATACGGGTATGTTCATCATCTGCAATATCGATTCTGAACCCCGGCCCAGCCCAGCCGCGCTGTTCAGGGCTGTTATTTATCGCTGTAACCGCAATTACCTCTCCGCTACCATTATAAGTAGCCAGAGCCAGCTGTTTTGCCAGTTCAGCCGTAGTTTGCCAAGGCTCACAACTTATCGCATCAAGATAATAGTTGCCAGATGGTGTATCCAGCACATACTGCGCTTTAGCCACTAGTTGCCGTAACCGGATCTTACTTAAAGCAAACTGTGTGGCCACCCCTTCCACCTCACACAGCTTACCAGCTGTTACCACTAATGAACTGACCTGCGGCGTTTGCCAGTACTTACGCCCCATCATTTCATCATGCGGCACCAGTGAAAAATACAACCCGGTTAGCAGCCAGATTAACAACTGCAGTACAACCAATAAACTGCTCCAACGATGTAACCAGTACAGGGTTCGCATTAGTTTTACCTCCGCCCTGCCGGTAGCCACCTGAAGCTCAATAACAACAGCACAACACCAGTAAGCGTAAACAACAGGCTGCCAATAATCAGCGTACGCAGCAGGTTATTCTGTACATCGGAACGCTCGGCATAATCCATGATATGCAGCATCCACATCACATCAAACCCACGCCAGAAATCATGCCGCTGGCTTAGCAGCTCACCGGATACGGGTGAGAAATAAAAAGCAGTATTGGCAAAATCATCAAAATCAACCCGCCATACCGGCAGTAAAGCCGCATTCAGTTCCGTTGGCGGATTGTCAGTAATTAACCGTATATTGCGAATACGCGGAGTATCTGAGGGTAAATAAGTATGACGGGCAATCGCGCTAATCTGCTCCTGCTGCAATATCAGTGGCTGCAGTGTTAAAGCATCCAGCAATATGTTTCGCTCTGACAGTTGTAAAAAATACACCGGCTGCGGCCGCTCACTCAACCACAGGTTTTTCAGATAAATGTCACTGCTTTGCGGATACAGCTGTAAAACCTTGCTGATAGTCTGTACGTGCTGTACCAGCAATGGTGGGTAATCCGTTCGTACCAGATGATTCCCCCGGATAAACCCGAGGTCAAAAAACACCATATAGGCACCACTGACACACCAAATCAGCAGTTGCAACCCCGTCCCCCAGGCCAGCCAGCGATGCCAGCTGCGCCAATGGGTGTGGCGAATGCGGGTCAGTGCTTTAATAAGCATAACGCGCTTTAACAAACAGCTGCCGCCCCAATAAATCATAGGTCATGGTATCGGTATTGGCATCTGTCCAGCTTTTGACAAAAGGCGGTGCTTTATCAAACAGATTGTTAATACCGGCGGTCAGCGTCCAACTGTTCAACGTATAAGCACCTTGCAAATGATGATACACCACACTACCAATGCGCCCGCCTATGTCTCCGGCAACTGCATTCATATCATCAGCAGTACCGATATACTGCATATTCCAGTGTAATTGCCAGGCATCGTCTATCAGGCTGATTGAAGCATTAGCACGCCAGTGCGGAAAACTGCCATTGCCACCCGTCTGGTAACCGGCATATTCAATCGCCTCTGCGCCAGCAAATGGTGTCACCTGATATTTATCCAGATAACTGACCGTTGCGTTTACGGCAGTTTTCAATCCAGCCAACGTTGTCTGATAAAACACCGCAGCATCAACCCCGGTAAGTTCTTCTGTTGCGGCATTGGCAGGTTGCGCAGACAGATAGTTAATTTCACCGGTCAGGCTGTCACGGGTAAAGTGTGTAGCAGAGCAAAACGGATGAGACAAATTCTGAGACTGATAACAGGCAGCCAGTTTGGTTGAACCAGCAATACTCTGAATGGCATTGGTGATATCAATACGGTAGTAATCCAGCGTAAGTTGCAGACTATCAGCTACCGGCACATCCCAGACAATACCGGCAGTAAGGGTGTTGGCATTTTCCGGTTCCAGCTGCAGGTTTCCTCCCCGCATGGTTAAGATAGTCGTTCCTGCCTGAGTAAAACCAACCGGGATATTCTGGGCTGCACAATTTGCCGCTACTGTGGCATTTTTGCCGGCTTGATCCCAGCCACTACAGGGATCAGTTGTAGTCAGGTTGCCTTCTGACACCCCGCCAAACAATTCAGGAATAGAAGGAACCCGGAATGCGCTGGAACGGGTTGCCCGTAATTTCCAGTTATCCGTCAGTTGCCAGTTC
>CAZXTH010000093.1:0-10621 GCA_964643585.1 uncultured Pseudoalteromonadaceae bacterium | reverse complement strand
AATCAGATTTGCCAGTTCGGTATAACGGGCAAATCTGATTGTACAACTGTTCAACAAACGTTTCTCACCGAAGAGCAAAACCACGGTTAAAACACTTGAGAAACTGGAAGAACAGATTAACCTTCAGCTGGAACAGGTTGCTAACCTGGATGATGACCGGATTATCCGCCGCTTCATCAATATGATTAATGCTACGCTGCGGACCAACTACTATCAGAAAGACAGTAGTGGCCGGGATAAGCCTTATATCTCATTTAAAATGAAGTCCGATCAGATTCCGGACATGCCTCTGCCATTACCGGCATTTGAGATTTTTGTATACTCACCGAGAGTAGAAGGTGTGCATCTGCGCTTTGGCAAGGTTGCGCGTGGAGGCTTACGCTGGTCAGATCGCCGCGAAGATTTCCGTACCGAAGTACTTGGTCTGGTAAAAGCCCAGCAGGTAAAAAACACGGTTATTGTTCCTGCAGGAGCGAAAGGTGGTTTCGTCTGTAAAAAACTACCAGAAACTGGTGGGCGTGAAGCTTTCCTGAATGAAGGTAAAGAATGCTACCGGACTTTTATCCGTGGTTTGCTTGATGTTACTGATAATATTGTACAGGGCGTGATTGTTCCGCCTGTTGATGTGGTCCGTATCGATGAAGATGATCCTTACCTGGTTGTAGCTGCAGATAAAGGCACTGCGTCGTTCTCTGATATCGCAAACAGTATTTCTGAAGAATATAATTTCTGGCTGGGCGATGCTTTTGCATCAGGTGGTTCTAATGGTTACGACCATAAGAAAATGGGTATAACTGCCCGCGGAGGATGGGAATCAGTTAAACGTCATTTCCGTGAAATTGGTATTGACTGCCAGACAACAGATTTTACCTGTGTGGGCATTGGTGACATGGCGGGTGACGTATTTGGTAACGGCATGCTGTTATCGAAGCATATCAGGCTGCAGGCTGCATTTAACCATATGCATATTTTCATTGACCCAACCCCTGATGCCGCGAAGACCTGGCCGGAACGTGAACGTTTGTTCAATCTGCCAACTTCTACCTGGGATGATTTTGATAAGTCATTAATTTCAGAAGGTGGCGGAGTATTCGCACGTAGTGCCAAGTCAATAAAACTTAGCCCGCAGATGAAGGAAATGCTGGGAACAACCAAAGCCAGCATGACACCCAATGAGCTGATCCGTGAATGTCTGATGATGCCGGTTGATCTGTTGTGGAACGGTGGTATCGGTACTTATATCAAAGCCAGTAATGAAAGCCACGCTGAAGTTGGTGATCGTGGTTCTGAACCAGTGCGCATTAACGGCAAAGAGCTACAGGCTAAAATTTTCGGTGAAGGTGGTAACCTGGGTGCAACTCAGCGTGGCCGTATCGAATATGCTCTGAATGGCGGTCATATCAATACTGACTTTGTTGATAACGTGGGCGGGGTAACCTGTTCCGATAATGAAGTTAACATCAAGATATTGCTGAATGCTTTGGTTGCCGCAGGTGATCTGACAATCAAGCAACGTAACAAACTGTTATATGATATGACAGATGATGTGGCAGCTATTGTTATACGTGACTGTTATCGTCAGACAGAAAGTATCAGTATATCTTCGTTGCTGGGTGCTGAGCAGCTGAAAGAATATACCCGCTTTATCCATGCGCTGGAAAAAGACGGTAAACTCAACCGCGAGCTGGAATTCCTGCCATCAGATGATGAGCTTGCTGATCGCATGGCTCGTAATCAGGGATTAACCCGTCCGGAGCTATCAATCCTGACAGCCTATGGCAAGATGGTGCTGAAAGAACGGCTGGTACTGCCAGAGATTTACGAAAACCCATACTTCAAACGTCAGTTGTTTACGGCTTTCCCGAAAATGTTGCAGGATAAGTATGCAGCAGAGATGGAAAAGCACCCTCTGAAAGCTGAAATTATTGCCACCAAACTGGCGAATATGATCGTTAACGAAATGGGGCCGAATTTTGCCCAGCGTATGCTGGAAGAAACCGGAGCCGGGGTAGGTGAGGTAACGTTGTGTTACGCCATTGCCCGTGATTTGTTTGATATTCCGGCGGTATGGCACCAGCTACAGCAGCTAGATAATAAAGTCCCGGCAATATTACAGAGCCGTTTATTATTAACGCTGAGAAGAACCCTGAGAAGAGCAACTCGTTGGTTCCTGCGCCACAGAAATAAAGCGCTGGATATTCAGCAGACAATTGAATTCTTCAAACCTGCTTATAACGATATCTCCGCAAATCTGCAGAAATATCTTGCTGAAGCGGAAGTGGTTCAACTGCAGCAGCAACAGCAGGAACTACAAGAACAGGGCGTACCTGCAGAGACTGTACGTTACCTGACTCAGCTGAGTACAGTATTCTCGGTGATGGATATTGCCCAGGTTGTTGACGCAGAAAAAACATCTCTGCCGATGGTTGCTGAAATTTACTTCAAACTTGGTGATAAGCTGGACTTGCACTGGTTCCTGGAGCAGATTATCCAGCAACCTGTTGCTAACCACTGGCAAGCTCTGGCAAGAGCATCTTACCGCGAAGAGCTGGACTGGCAGCAACGCTCACTGGCAGCCGTCATTGTTCGTAGTTGTGGTTCAGCTTGTGTTGCGGATGACATTATTAACAGTTGGATTACTGAACACGATGCATTGCTGGAACGCTGGCGTTCTATGCTGGCTGAGTTCAAAACAACAAAGAACCACGAATTTGCCAAGTTCTCTGTGGCACTACGTGAATTAATGTTGTTAAGCCATCATTGTGACCCTGTAAAATAATCTGGCAACTCGCTACAATACCCCGGCTGGTCCGGGGTATTTTTTTGCAGTCCCGGAAATTATCTGGAAGGCCCACTATGTTCTATCAATTTGCTCGTAAAATGATGTTTGCCTGTGATGCTGAATGGTCTCACCATTTTGCATTGGGAAGCTTAAAGCGGCTGGCTCATAGTCCTGTTGCAGGTTTATGGCGGCAGAGCTTGCCTAATAAGCCCGTTAATGTAGCAGGTATCCAGTTTGATAATCCGGTCGGGCTGGCAGCCGGGCTGGATAAAAATGCAGATTGTATTGATGCGTTTGGCCAAATGGGCTTTGGCTTTATCGAAGTGGGTACTGTTACACCAAAACCACAGATTGGAAACCCCAAACCAAGGTTGTTTCGTCTGCCACAAGCGCAGGCCATCATTAACCGTATGGGGTTCAATAACAAAGGTGTGGACTATCTGGTTGAGAATGTCAGAAAGTCTTCTTATCAGGGCGTGCTGGGGATTAATATCGGGAAAAACAAAGATACCCCTAACGAACGTGGTAAAGATGATTACATACACTGTATGCAGAAGGTTTACCCTCACGCCAGCTATATTACAGTGAATATTTCTTCTCCGAACACCCCGGGTTTGCGTGATCTTCAATACGGTGATGCCTTACTGGATTTACTGATGGCGGTAAAAAACGAGCAATTGGATTTGCAGGCCCGCTACGATAAATATGTGCCGGTATTTGTTAAGATTGCACCAGATATGGATCTGATTGCGATCAATCAGGTTGCTGAAAATCTGCTTAAAAGCAAAATGGATGGCGCTGTTGCAACCAATACAACATTGGACCGTTCTCTGGTTCAGGGAATGAAATATGCTAATGAAGCGGGTGGTTTGAGTGGATTACCACTTTTACATAGCAGTACAGAAGTGCTAAAACAGCTGCGTCAGGCAACAGGTTCAGCGTTTCCTATTATTGGAGCAGGCGGTATCGACTGCGCGCAGGCAGCTAAAGACAAGTTTGCAGCCGGAGCAGATTTGATTCAGGTTTATACCGGGTTTATTTATCAGGGACCTGAACTGATCCGGGAGATCGTCACAGCCTTATAAGGATCGGTACCCGATCCTTTTTCTTTATAAGAAAATAGTCTTTAACAAACTGATTCTGCTAGTGTATTTCTATGCGGAATAATACCTTATTACTAAATTTGTACATAAAATATGCTGCTTACCCCAGGTGAACAATGGCGCTGGAACTACTGCGCAGAACAAGATAAGTTACTGTTGAATATCAGCAGTGACTTGCAGTTCTGTTCGCCATTTTCAGGTAAGCAACTCTATCAGTTGCCTGTAGAACAGCCGTTGTCGATGGCTGAAGCTGAAGCATACTGGTCCTGCTACCAGAATCTGAATCAACTATCCCTGACTCGTAGTGATTGTATGGAGCTGGCGCTGACTGCACTGGCTGCCTGCAGTTTCTTGCAGTTACAAGCACACAAAAGCTGGTATTTTGCTGTAATGCCTGAGGCTGCTGTGAGCTTATACGATGTTGTACAACTGTCTGGTGAGAGCCCTGTTATGGCACTGATCATTCAGCAGGATACTGATTGTGTAAGTTGCCTTTTACTGGAGCCTGTAACCACTCTGGCAGGTAAGACACTACCCAGAATGACAGTCATCCGGGTACTGAACAATCGGGTAGCTGCATTGTCTGAAAATACTCTGGCAAGAGCGTCATAATCAGCTCCTAAGAACCTGTCTCGGATCTTTGGCCCTGCGGTGTTAAAAACAGGTTCTAAGCTGGCTTTCAGGTTCTTTTGCCTCTTTACTATTCCGTTTATATTCCTCAGAGACTAAACTAGCGCCATTTCTATTCAGGCTGTGGCACTATGACTGTTTCCGCTTTTGATACATCTTCTGATTTCCTGCGTTTCAATACCATTCTGATGGAGGCGATTGAGCAGCAGCAATTACAAAAGCTGACGCTCAGTAAATACCATGGCCCGGATGAACTTGTCAGGCTTACAGTAAAACCAGTCATCCTGAAATCACAACCGCAGCTAATGCTGATTTACAGCTACAAAACCAATGATGTCACCCGCAACCTGACCTATAACGAGGCGCTGTCAGAAATCACATCGTTGGCGGGCCACTTTTTCCGCCAGGTTTACCTTCAAACAACAGTTGCAGAATATCAGCTGAGTATCAGCAAGAAGGGGAAATCTCTGCTGACAGAGAAAAAACTCAGTCATACCATACCAGAAAGAAATACCCTGCATAATCGCGAGAAACAACGGTTTCTTAGTCTGGAACGGCCATTTCTACAGAAACTGGGGGTTACGGATAACCAGCATCAACTGATACCAGCAATGTCACGTAAGTGGAAGCAAATCAATAAATTCATTGAAATTTTCTCCGGCGCACTGCATGAAAGCGCTCTGGATAAGGCTGCTGCATTACACGTAGCTGATTTTGGTTCCGGCAAAGCGTACCTTACGTTCGCAGTGCATGATTATCTTATGCAGCAGCATGCAAATCTTGATGTGCAGGTTACTGGTGTAGAACTAAGACAACCACTGGTTGATTTATGTAATCAGACAGCACAGCAATTGTCATTGCAGGGGATCCGGTTTGAACAGGGTGATGTTAAGCATTATCAGCAGCTGGGCATTAATGTCATGATTGCACTTCATGCCTGTGATACTGCTACTGATTATGCTATTCACATGGGCATACGTAGTGGGGCTGATATCATTATGTGTGCTCCGTGCTGTCATAAGCAAATAAGGCCTCAAATGCAATTACCGGCTGTGTTGGCTCCGGTACTTCATCATGGTATTCATCTGGGGCAGGAAGCAGAAATGGTTACAGACAGCTTGCGGGCTTTGTTGCTGGAAGCTCATGGTTACGATACCAAAGTGTTTGAATTTATCTCGCTTGAGCATACCAGTAAGAATAAGATGATTCTGGCAACCCGCCGTAAGCAACCAAAAGATAACCGCAAGGTACTACAGCAGATTGAAGCGATAAAAAGCTTTTATGGCATTGAGCAACACTGTTTGCAACAGCTATTAATGCCTTAACCTGGCTGAATGTTTCCTGAACGTTTTTTGAATGTTTCCTGAATGTATCATTGTAGGTATAGTAATGACTGGTGCTACAGCTAAGTTACTGTAAATAGATGAATAAAAGTAATCTGTTGGTATCGAAATCTTCACCTGTAGAAAATTGACTTTCCATCCCTGCGCAACCATAGTCTGAACCATACGCGGTGCTGCTCGGGCATCGTTTGTACCGAGCTGTTTAAAACTTAGCCTGTTGATTAGGCTTGGTTTTTTCAGTAACGCATAACAGACTCTGTTAGCTATTAAGGATGATACGGGTATGAAAACCGTCAGCACTCTACCGGAAATTTCCCGCGTTAACGTCACTAAAGCTGTCATTCCTGTTGCCGGATTAGGCACCAGAATGTTACCGGCAACCAAAGCAATTCCTAAGGAAATGTTACCTGTAGTAGACAAGCCTCTGATTCAGTATGTGGTTCAGGAAGCGGTAGCTGCGGGTATCACAGAAATTGTGCTGGTAACTCATTCATCAAAAAATAGTATTGAAAACCATTTTGATACCAGCTTTGAACTGGAAGCCACTCTGGAACAACGTGTCAAACGGCAATTGCTGGAGGAAGTCCGGGCAATATTACCTTCGCATGTCAGCATTATTTCTGTTCGGCAACCGGTAGCTCTTGGCCTTGGTCATGCTATCCGTTGTGCTTATCCGGTTGTTGGCGATCAACCTTTTGCCATACTGCTACCAGATGTACTGATAGATCAGCACCGCTGTGAACTGGAACAAGACAACCTGGCTGCGATGTTACAACGCTTCAGCCATACCGGGGCGAGTCAGATAATGGTTGAACAGGTACCGGCTGGTATGGTTGACCAGTATGGCATTGTCGATCTTAATCAAGCGCCATTACACAGCGGAAGTAATGCGCTGATCGCTGGCATGGTTGAAAAACCAGCTATTGATAAAGCCCCCAGCCATTTTGCTATTACTGGCCGTTATGTATTATCGCCTGCTATCTGGCAGCTGCTGGAACAGACTATGCCCGGAGCCGGTGGTGAAATTCAGCTGACAGATGCATTGCATAAGCTGCAACAGCTTGAAGCGATAGAAGCTTATCATCTGGTAGGCAAAAGCCACGACTGTGGCACCAAGCTTGGGTTGTTACAGGCTAATCTTGAATATGGCTTACAGCATCCGCAACTGGCTGCGCCTTTGCTGGCCGCCATTGAAAATATGATTGGCGATAAGAGCAGTGGCACCAGGCCTGTCCGGCTGGTACGTTCAGTCTGAGCATTCTGTTAACTTTACCTGGTAGATTTATGCTCAAAAGCAGAGAAATTGCGGGTATCAGGTTCTGCCTGCTGGACAAAATACAGATTGTTCAGCAACTGATGGAACCGGTACCAGAAACAGAACCGCTACGATTAGTGGTAACAACGAATGTTGACCACATGGTTACCATGAGCCGTAACCATGAATTTAAAGCAGCATGCCAGCAAGCATGGCTGGTTACTGCTGATGGCTTTCCGGTGGTCAGGTTGTTAAAACTGGCCGGGGAAGATTGTCCGGGGCGTATTACCGGCGCAGATCTGTTTCCACAAATTATGAATCAGCTGACAGCTGGGCATACTTCACCATTTTTTGTTTGTTCTAATAATGCTACAGCGGCTTTCTTGCAGCATTGGCTGCAACTGCGAGGATTTTCACAGCCTGAACTGAGAGTGGTTGTGCCACCGTTTGGTTTTGAAAATGATCCGGTTCGTACAACTGCATTAGTGCAACAAATCAGAGAACTGAATACCACGCACCTGTTTTTTGGTGTTGGGGCGCCAAAGTCCGAACTGTGGATGTTCCGTAACCAGCAGCAGTTAGCCGGGATTTATGGTTTTGGTTTTGGGGCAGGGCTGGATTTTTTTGCAGGCACAGCCAAAAGAGCACCATTGTGGATGCAAAAATACGGATTGGAATGGTTATGGCGGTTGCTGTCTAATCCACGCCGTCTGGCTAAGCGCTATCTGATAGATTCCTGGGTTTTTCTGGGGATTGCCGCCCGCGAATACCGGCAATACAGAAAGGAGCAACTGGGATGACAGAACCAGCAGTCGTTTTACCGGATGTGATTGTTGATTGTTCTCATGTCGGCCGTAAAACTACCGGCATTGAGCGTATTACTAACGAGCTTTTTTCTGATGATGTGCTCTCTGAGTTTAATGTGCAGCGAATAGAAGCGGGTAGCGTTGGCGCAATGATTTTTCAGCAGTGGGTTGGGGTTGTTATGGCAGCCTGGCGCAAACGCTATTCTGTTGTGGTAACTCCGGGCTTCCCGCCTTCGGTTATGTTGTCGCTGCTATGTGGCAAGCGCGTTATTCCTTATATTCATGATGTCTTTTTGCTGACCCGGCAGGATGAATTGAATATCCGGGCCAAATATTATATGCGCCCATCATTTTATTTCGCGGTAAAAACGCTGAAGCTGTTTTTTGTGAACTCGCAGAAAACAGCTGACGATTTACAACAGTTCTGCCGTCATGATGCCCGTATCGTCTTGTTCCGGCCGGAAGTGAGAAATGTATTCGGGCTGGAATATATGGCAGAGCGTTACCAGCATGTCATGCTCAGTAAAATGAAAATTGTCATGCTGGGAACTCTGGAACCCCGTAAAAATTACCGGGGAGCTCTGGCTGTATTTCAGGCATTGCAGGAAAAGCTCGGTAAAGACATAGAACTTCATATTATTGGCCGTCTTGGCTGGGGAGAAGAAGCGGAATTACTAAGCAAAGCGGATGGTGTCATTTGTCATGGTTATCTGGATAAACAACAGATCAGGCAATTGGTAGAGTCTGCGACATTCTATCTTTCTTCATCCCATGATGAGGGGTTAGGACTGCCACTGCTGGAATTACAGTACAGCGGTATCGCTGTTGTCGCATCCGATATTGATGTCTTCTCTGAAGTACTGGGAGATTCAGGTTTACTGGTCAATATAAATAATCCCACCGCTGCGGCAGAAAGAATTCTGGGACATTTTGCTGATCCGCAATGGTTACAGGCTCAAGCACAGAAAGCACTGACCAATATTCAGCGCTGGAATACGCTGGCCGCAGCAGATAAACAGCAGGCGCTGTCACTGCTGAGAGGTTAAGAGGACATACAGCGTGTTTTATACAGGTGTTAATAATTTCAGGGCTCTGGCGATTTTTCTGATTGTATTCGGGCATTGTTTCTGGATCTCTGGTTGGTATCCGTCAGATACTGCCGGGCGCAGCTATCTGTATCTTTTGCCGGGCGGGACCTTTTTCTTTGCCTTTATCAGTGGTTTTCTGTTTGCGCATTTAAATGCTGAGACATTCAGTTATCCAGACTTTTTACGCAAAAAAGCCAGGAATATCTTATTTCCTTATCTGGCTTTATCGTTGATCCCGGTGATCTTTGCCGTTATTACGCATTATCCCGGTTATTTTATTGATGAGCGCAGCGGGTTTTATTTCGAATTTTTACAGCCATTTTTCAGCTATCTGCTTACCGGCAGGGTCTTTACAGGGTACTGGTATATTCCATTTATTATGACTCTGTTTGTGTTATCTCCATTGCTGGTTCGTTATTACCAGCTGAATCTGGCAACACAGCTGATTATTGTTGCTATTTTGCTGGTGGTGGCATCAGTAGGTCACCGGCCAGTTGATAATCTGAGCCCTTTGCAGAATCTGGTGTATTTTACGCCGGTATTTATGGCTGGCATGGTGTTTAACCAACAGTTTGCCTTCTTCAGAAACCGGATGGCATTAGCGTGGGGACTGTTATTTCTATCAGTAGCGTTGTCTCTGTATCAGAGTTATTACCTTGGCTATTCACATAACAGCCATAAGGACTTTCTGGAATACACCCGGGTTGATCTGAAAGTATTTGAAAAAACCATTCAGGCAATTGCTGTACTTATTCTGTTTGAGCGCTTATTTGATAGAAAGAATGCCTTGCTGGATTTGATTGCCTCTGCCAGCTTTGCGATTTTCTTTTTACACCCTATTGTTATTGCAGTATTCAAACGATTGATTGACGGCGCTTTTTCAGGCTTTTTATACTGGCATCTTTTAACAGTGGCAGTATTTTTTACCAGCTTGTTGGCAGCATATATTCTTAAACAGCTGCTGGGCAGGTATAGTCGGCCGGTCATCGGATGGTAAAGATTTTTTAAGGAGAAATACTATGTTCAAGCCAGTGATTATGGCAGGTGGTTCCGGAACCCGGTTATGGCCGTTATCAAGAAATAACTTTCCAAAGCAGTTTTTGTCGCTGACAGGTGAACGCACCATGCTGCAGGAGACCTTACTGCGCCTGAACGGCCTGGAGCATGAATCGCCGTTATTTATCTGTAATGAAGAACATCGCTTTATCGCTGCAGAACAAATTCGTCAGTTAGGCGTAAAAGACGCATCAATCCTGTTGGAGCCGGTTGGCCGTAATACCGCTCCAGCCATTGCTCTGGCGGCTTTACGTGCTGTACAGCAAGGTACACCGGACAGCGTCTTGCTGGTGCTGGCCGCTGATCATGTTATTGAAAATGCAGCAGCATTCCGCCAAACAATCCAACAAGCTTTACCTCTGGCTCAGGATGGCAAACTGGTGACTTTTGGTATTGTGGCAACTCATCCTGAAACAGGTTATGGCTATATCAAACGTGGTCAGCCATTGGCAGATGCCTACAGCGTAGCTGCTTTTGTGGAAAAACCGGATCGCAATACTGCCCAGCAATATCTGGATAGTGGTCAGTACTACTGGAACAGTGGCATGTTTATGTTTA
>CAZXTH010000092.1:7966-10631 GCA_964643585.1 uncultured Pseudoalteromonadaceae bacterium | reverse complement strand
TATGCGGCTGGCCCTGCGCAATCAGATGCCCACCATTTACCGGTACAACGTCCAGTTTGCGACAAAGCTGCTGAAATACTGCCAACGCATTTTTACTGACCAGCCAATCCTCAGCGGCACAAATATAAGTACAAGGCTGTTCAATATTTTCAACCGGAGGTATCAGCTTACTGATTCTGAACAAACGCTTCTTCAGATCAGCTGAACTGGCAGACTCAAATGCAGCATAAAATAATGGCAACACGTCTCTCCTGTCCGTATTGCCAAATAGCAGCCTGTTCATAACCCCGGCCGGAGCCAGCTTCTGGCGTATTGGCCAGATCGGCAAAAATGCAGCAAAACGGCTTACTGCAGAAGGCCGCCCCAGAAAACTAGCAGCAAAAATTACATGTACAATCGCTGCTTTTTGTTGTCGACACAACTCGTAGGCAATGAGTCCGGAATAAGATTCAGCGAACACAACACAAGGCACAGAACCGACCAGACTGGCAATTTCTTTAGCCTGTTCTGCAGGCTCATCTGATGATAACGATGAGAGTGGAATAACCTGATATTCGATTTCTTCCGGCAAAAGTTGTGTCAGCGGCCGAAATAGCAAACCTGTTCCATCAAGTCCGGGTAAAAAAATCAGTTTTGGCCTGTTCAATCAGAAGCCCTTTTATCTGGTTTTAGAAGCAACTGCCCGGATGATAATATTCCACATTATTGACCCCCAGACAATTCCACCAAGAGGAAACATAATTAACGACTTGAGCAAAGTATTCCAGAACGGTTGCTCATTGAAGAAGAACATCAGCAAGCTGAACAATACTGCAGTACCAAGCCCCCAGCACAACATGCCATGCACAATGATGTAATGCCATTTACCTTTTTGCATTATAGATTGTAATTGTTGCTGCATAACGTGTTTCATAAAATACCTTTATCAGCATCAGGAGTATCGGGTTTTACTTTTCAGCCATTTACGCAGCCGGCCACAGGCATTGGCAATTTATAGCCTGTAATAAGCTTTATTTTGCGGTACGGCCATTATGCTTTATCCCAGCGATGATTACCCCATTTCACTCGGCCATTTTCGATAGTCCGGCCACCACAAGGCGGATATCCAGGCGGTACAATACTGACATTGCGCATCGTTGGCCTGATATCGAAGCGCTTAAACATTGCCGCCAGTTTGTGATGTTCCGGGTTAAGTTCTGGTAACGCGTAATAAATCAGCTCCCCCAGTGTCAGCATAAGCCAGTTCTCAACCTCTTGCTGCTCAGACAACGGGGTAATAAAAGCGGTACTGGCGGCCATCTGTTGTAAATCGGCATACTGGCGAACGCTCCACTGGCAAAACTCCAGCGTATTACCGGCATAATACCAGTGGTGCAAATAATCCTGCTCATCCTGACTCAGAGCTTGCGCTTCATCCTCTGTGATCTGATCATATAGGAAACGCACCACCAATGACGCTAACTGGTGCACAACCAGAGCCGGGTGTTCACCGCTGCCGCCGCCCAAAATCAGATTATCCGGCGTCGCACTGAAATCATCACCTCCCCAGCTATCGCCATGGATCACTTCCAACACACGATAAACCGGTAAATAGCCAATATAACCAATCAGTTCATGATCAAAAGAATCAATATAACTCATACATCACCTTTAGCGGCAGGCTGATACAACACAGCATCGAGATTACGGAATGTCTTGATCATTATTATTCAGGTATCTCAGGAATATCTGCCAGATGCTGTTCAGTAAATACTTTTTGCCAGTCTGGCTCCGGTCCGCCATATTCATAAACCCGCAGAAACACGGTATTCCCCTGTATTGCCCAACTGACGTAAAAACCTTCCTGCCATAAATTGATCAGCCGGTTTTCAACCTCTGCCAGCGGAACATCACAGGCTCCGATACATTCAACACCACAGAACTGTACCAGGCGAGCATTTACCGCCGCATATTCAGCCAACCAGCGACGATATTGTGGTAATCGTGTCATTATTTCCTGTTGCATATATTCCATACGCTATACATCAAAAGCCAGTACCAGAATGGCTGGCTCACCAATCTCCAGCCGCCGCAAGTTAACAAATGCCGAACACTCAAGCAGAGCCTGATATTGCTCCGGGCAGCGAGCTTTAAAGGTTGCTGCCTGTACAATGGTGATACAGATCAGCTCTCCCGGCGCAACCTGAACCTGGCTGAACTCTTCATCCAGATTGGTCATACAATCAATCCAGGCATCCATATTGCGGCCAAAACCGGCTGGGAAACCAAAAGTCTCAGCAAAGATCTTATAAAACGTATGCCAACTGGAAATCTGGCTACCATCAATCGTAATATGAGTTACTGGCATCAACGGCGCCCGGCGGCTTGCAGCATCAGCTGAAATAATGGCTGCTTTTCAGCACTGGCTTTTTTGGCCAGCTTTTCAATTTTATCCAGTTTGCCCCATAGCAAATATAAAATATGCTCAGCGGTATAATCCGGTAAGCCAGTAAATTGCGCGGCGACTAAACGCAGCGTGGCGTCATCTTCAAGCTGTGGCTGGAGTTTTAATTTAAGTGATTCAGTGGCATAACGCAGGCAATAAATAAGTACCGGAGCAGATACTGCTGTCAGGCCATACTGCGTAACAAACGCTTGAATAAACGCATCCTGTACCAGTTGATGT
>CAZXTH010000092.1:0-7956 GCA_964643585.1 uncultured Pseudoalteromonadaceae bacterium | reverse complement strand
TGTTTTTCGTCCAACTGAGACATATAATATTCCAGCAGCAGAAAATATTGCTCGCTGTGCAATGCCAGGCCAAATACGGTATAACTGCCCGGCATACAGCTCTTTTCTGCATCAGTATCTGCATACCATTCATATTGCTGAATCGCGGTACGGGCATACTGTTCCAGCAATGGGTGCAATGCCGGATAGTGCAGCGCATTAGCAAAAAAGCGGTGGGTGTCTGAACGTGCCAGCCCTTTTATCGGCAGGTAGTTTTTGGCGGTTGATTTCAGCTTAATCTTATAGTTCTTCGGAAAACCCTGCCCCAGCAAACGGATAACAAACTCCACCGCCTGCTGATATGCTGCCGCCGTTTCCTGTTTAATCTGAATGTTGATCACAGCCAGTACATCATTCGCACTGCACTGCAATTCAGCATTTTTAAGTGAAATAACATCTGGCGCATAAGCGCCACTGCCTTCTTTCAGCAAACGCCCGGCTTTGTCACACCCCAGTTGCTGCGCCAGCTCCAGAAAATTAAGGCCAGTGCTTTTACTATAGCTAGGTTCAAAGCGTAGAATCATCACCGCCACATACAGTAGTACTTCGACAGGATGCGTGCTGCCATCCTGCAACGGTTCAAGTTGTGCGCCAGCTTTCAGTTGATAGTTTTTCCCCTGCCAGCGTTGCTGTTTAACGTCAAAATAGCGAGGCAGAAACTGTTGCTCCACCCATTTAGTCAACAGATGCACAATCCAGTGCCGGTGTTCTGAAAGCTCGGCCTGTCCCTGATTAATCAGTTGAATACGGTTACAACAATGCAGTAAATCAGCAATATCAGGTTGTGGATATAAATCACGGTTCAGCGCATTGCTGCAAAAAAATAAGGTGCTGGTCGCATCCGTTGGTGAGGCCTGCTCAAGCACATGCTGGCGATAATGCGCCATCGCCTGTAACAGTTGCTGCTTTTTCAGCTCATTAACATGATCCAGTAATACGCTGTGCACCAGACCGCCACGGGTCGCAAAACGGGCTTCCAGGCGAAAATGGTAATAACTGAATAGCGTTGTTTCAAGCAGCAGCTTTAAACGCTGCTGCACATGCGCTTTAAGCACCGGCAGCCACTCAGTATTAATTTGCTCCGGTTCCAGTGCGCCATACCATTCATCAGGATCAGTATCATCACTGCTGTCATCGTCGCGAAAATCAAGCGACATATTCTCAATCGTCACCCGCCGCTGTTCGCAATTAAGCATCAGCTCAATATCCGCCGCCCGCAGCGGGTTATCGGCGTCAGATGTATGCTTTTGTTCAGTCGATTGATCCGCTGTATAACGCTGCGCGGTTTCATCAAACCAGCGGTTAATGATTGTCAGCGCTTTTTCAATGCTGATTGGTGTAAATACGGCCATTTGGTATTACTTTCCCGCTTTTATGATGTGTTTCTTATGCGGCAGATAAAGCTCAAGATTTTTCTGCACCTCTTTTAATGGCAAGGTGCCATATTCCGTAATAAAAGCATTGATAAAAGCCACCGCGCCGACCCGATAATAAGCAACGTTATGTTCAGCCAGTAACCGGGCTATGGCCCAGGCTTTTTTATCGCGTTTTTGCGGCGGTTTGAACAGATAGCCCATATCGGTCGCTATGGCGTGACACTTCGGACAAACTATATTCTGCTGCCGACTGCTGAAACGGACAAAAGCCGTACAGCAGGTAAAGCAAGCCCATTTGCTACGGTATTGCAGGCTGGCCGGTTGCTCTTCTGCTATCTGCAGATCATCATTCCACTCTTTACGAATCATATGCTGTTATTAAAAAATACTGTCCCAGCTTCTGGTGGTAAACGCGTTGATATCAAAATACTCACCGTTGCTCGACTGAAACTTCAACGTGCCATTAAAATCCGGATAGATTGTCTTCTGCTCATTCAGCAACCATAACTGGACATTTTCAATCGGCTTAGACGTTACCGTTAAATTACCGGATACCGGTGCCATATGTGGCAAAGAGTACACAGCACGCTTTAACTGGCCACGATAGCGATAAATCATCGGGCTACGGTAGTCTTGTGTTTTTGGCCGGTAGTATTGGTTATAACCAACAATACTGACTTCGTTGCCACTAAAACTAACAAACATAAAGTTTGGGGTATCGCTGGTAATCAGACTGTTATCAGCCAACATTTTCGAGGCATCTTCACGGCTTAACAGGCTGTTATCCCGGCTATCTGCACCTGAGTACACATGAAAACCATGCAAATCTGTCATGGCTTTTAGCAGCAGTTCCTTTGATGGGGTTGGATGCATTAGGCGCACATTACGACTGCATCCTGCAAGCACTAAAGCAGTAAAGCTCAATAACAGTAGCAATTTTGTAGCTTTTATCACTTGAGACTCCAATCTACAACCAGTTTTCTATTATGCAATAGCGGTTATCTTAGTATCAGCCGCACAACTACAGGATAATCTGACAAGCATTTTGTTGGTGATACTGAAACATCTATTAAATTATTTGTCGTTTTTGCAACAAGTAAAGTGCTCAACATATTTTTACCTCCATCTCCAGAATCTAAAAGATATTTACCAGTCGAACTACAGTTTGCTGGATTTAATAAAGTTTTATCAACAGCAAAACCAATGGTTCCATTAGGGTAGGTCGTTATACTACCGACAGTCAGCCCCCGATGTTCTGCATTAGCAGCAATAGCATTAAATGAAAAAGTCATAACCATCATTACTAAATTTTTATATAGTTTCATTTTTTCTCTCAAGATAAATCATCATATGTATGAAGTTACACCCAGCAGTAATAATGAATAATAATCAAACAACTGTAAGTCTTTTATCACGTAAGCACTGTTGTAATTGCATCACTTTATTCTGATCAGTCGTGACACAAATAAAACGCGGGTTTTCATGTAAATAGGTTTTTCCATCACGCAGCAGAATGCCAACTTCCAGCAGCTGTAATCCTGCCTGCTGGAGTTGTTGCTGCAATACCGGCAGGTAAAAACCTCCAGCATCATACATAAACTCCTCATGGCTGATTTCCTGAACCGGAAAACCCTTTTCATCATAAAGACTGTCGGTCGATAAGGTGATTCCAGCCTGTTTAACCGGAATTAACGCATTGAGCCTATCCACTCCCCACGGGTCAAACTCTTTCCATTCCACATAACAGAGGAAGTCTTCTCCCAATAACGCATCCAGCCAATAGACGTGTTTATACTCCCCCTGCCGCTCATCTACAGCTGGCACCGTAATCTCTTTTGCCGAAAAGCCGGGAACAGCTTGCTCCAGTGCAGCAAAAAGCGCTTCATTACTCATGTTTTATCCTTTTAGCAAATGATCTTACGCAGGTAACCTGTTTTTACGAAACCACAGAATAAACAAATAAATAATTCCTAAAGGAGGTACTATAGCCAGAAAAAAGCCCAATACCCCGGTTATAACCGGGGTTGATGTTTTATGGCGTCCAAGCAGATAACTAAGTAAACCTATAATCAACATAAAGATAAAAACAAACTCACCAAGCAAGGTTGCATTGATATTCATAGTATTGATCCTTTTTAAACTGCAGAGGCGATTAGCCAGTGATTGCGGCAATACAGTGCTATGCGGTTACCTTCTGGATCTTTAAATTCAGCCACTCGAATCCCATGGCTGACCTCTGTAATGGGATATAGCTCTGTCGCGCCAGCCTGTAAGGCTTTTTGCAGTGTTTTTTCAATATCGGCTACCGTCAGGTATATACGGGTGCCATCTATTGCAGGTACGTAGCTTTCGCCTTTTGCCAACGCACCAGAACAGCCTTCAGCACCTTCAGATAACGGAAATAATGCCATTTCATTGCCGTCTATAACTTGTTTTTCCAGCTGCAACTCAAACACAGTTTCATAAAACTGCACCGCCTGTTCAAAATCAGTAACAGGAATTTCAAAATGGACACCAATATTCATGTTTGAGAGCACTCTTAGGCTATCTATAGTTGTTAACCAAATATTACAGCATTAATTGGGGACAGGATGCAATTACCGTTCAGCTATTGTTTCAAGAAATGTTGAATTAAAGATGGCAACTGGCGAAATAACCGCCTCATTAACCGGAACCGCATCACCGTATCTTTCCGCCAGCTTCGCTTTTACAGCCGGGTGAGCCAGATTAAAACTGCCCAGCTTCTCCAGCGGAGCAAGTTCTATATCTGCCGCCGCTTTGTAGAGCTTCCACACCAGTTCAGAACAATAGAGTTTATCGTCAGACCATTCGAATGTCAGATCATAAGATTTGCCTTCATACTGTTCTGCCATGTTGTACAAGCGGGCAACAGCCGTTTTGGATAAAGGCGATTTTAAACGTTTAACCACATAATGCCGGTTTTTACCCCGGTCCAGCCAGCGCTGTAACGGAGTGTATTTTACCGGTTGCACCGCTTCAAACACAAAGGGCTGGCCGCTGCGGAACAACACAATGCCCATATGACTGTACTGTGAGCCGGTAGCCGCCTGCACTGCCTGGCTTTGAGCGGATAAAGAGGTATGAAAAACAATATCGCCTTCTTCGGGGGTATAGCTATAGCTGAAAAAACTGGCAAACAATACCAGCCAATACAGGTGCTGTCGCATAAGATCATCCCACATAAAAACCTGTTTACACGTTGCTTTGCTTACAACACTGCAAACAGGCTTAAAAAAATTATCGGAATAACTTAAACGTAACTATCTGAATACCGGCTTAAACAGGCAATTAAGCCGGTACTGCAGCAAAGATGCTATGGACGATTTAACTGGTTCCAGTCTGGTGTAGGTTGCTTTTGCAAGTGGCGCAGAAAAAAGTCGAACTGCCGCCGCTGGATATAACGGATTGGCCCACTGGAGCGGCCAACAGAATGCTCCCCACCGGGCACTACCAGCAAGTCAAAATCTTTATCTGCCTTGATCAGCGCATCAACCAACTGCATGGTTGATGCCGGGTCGACATTGCTGTCCTGTTCACCGTTAACAATCAGCAGTTGCCCCTGTAAACGCTCCGCATGTTCGGTTACCGATGACGCAGCATAATGCTCTCCAACCGGGTAGCCCATCCATTGTTCATTCCAGCTGATTTTATCCATACGATTATCATAACAACCAGCATAAGCTACCCCGACGCGGTAAATTTCCGGGTGAAACAGTAACGCTGCCACAGTGCTTTGCCCACCGGCAGAAGCGCCGTAAATGCCTACACCCTGGCTGATATCGTACCAGGGGAAGGTTTTAGCCGCCGCTTTATGCCACAAAATACGATCCGGAAAACCGGAGTCAGCCAGATTCTGCCAGGCTACATCATGAAACGCCTTGGAGCGGTTAGCCGTACCCATACCGTCAATCTGCACCACAATAAAGCCAAGATCGGCCAGAGCCTGCATACCAATCACTTTATCGCCACCGGCATGAAAACCAAATGGCCAGAAACTTTTAGGCACAAAGCTGTCATGCGGCCCAGCATAGATATTTTCGATGACCGGGTAACGTTTTCTGGCATCGTAGTGTTGCGGCGTAACAATCAGCCCCCAGATATCGGTTTTACCATCACGCCCTTTGGCAACAAAAGGCTCTGGAGTTTTAAAACCAGCCTTGGTTAAACGGCTGATATCGGCCTGCGCCAGCTTCCGGATCAGCTTACCATCACTGCTACGGCGCAATTCGGCTACATTAGGCAAATCCACTCTGGAATACAGGTCAATGTAGTACTGCATATCTGCCGAGAAGCTCACCTGATGCTGTGCATCGGCGCTGGTAAGTGCCGTTAAGCCGCTACCATCAAAGTTAATACGGTAGTAATGCTCAAAGTACGGATCCTGCCCGGCATTGATACCGCTGGCGGCAAACCAGAGCTGCTTTTTATCTTCATCAATATGCACTACCCGCCGTACCCGCCAGTCGCCTTTGGTGATCTGGTTTTTCAGGGAGCCATTAGCATCGTACCAGTACAGGTGTGCCCAGCCATCACGTTCAGATAACCAGATAAAACCTTTGTCGGCACCCTGCAATGGCTGAAAAAATGCGCCCCACTGGTTAATAAAGGTGTCTGAATGCTCAGTCAGTAATGCCCTGGCCTGAGCCGTTTGGGCATTAACTTCAACAATTCGTGCCAACTGATGCCCGCGTTCGGTGTAGCGGAACACAAAACCACTGCTATCAGCCTGCCAGCGCACTCTATCCAGCGTATAAGGCTGGCTAAACAACTGGTTATCAATGATATGCGCCTGAGCGGTATCTAGTTGGATCAGTACCGGCTGGTCGATATCAACCGCATCACCGGGTTTAGGATAAAGCTGGGTAAGTGTTTTGGGCTCTAATTGATCATCCGGCGCTGCCAGTACCCGGGTTACAAAACGCACTTCACCCGGTATCACTTTCATTACCAGCAGTGCAGACCCATCCGGTGCCCACTGCACCGATTCCGGATCATAAAAATGATCCGCTTTGCCATCGCGGGTATGGAAATACAGCTTGCCGCTGGCATCGGTAATGATCAGATTATGGTCAACAACCTGTACGGTATAACGGCCATCCGGCGATTTGCGCTCCGGATTGTAGGCATCAACCCGTAAATCTCTTACCACGCCAAAGGCTTTTGGGCGGGTATTACGTGGCAGGGCTTCACATAGCTGGCCGTCAGTTTGGCATTGCCAGCGTTCACCATCATAGAAAAAACGGATCTGCTGTTCATTTTCGCTGTAACTGAAACTATCAAACGGTAACTGCAATGCGGTAAATGTCTGGCCGGTAGCCAGGCTTAATGCCGTACTGATACGCTGATGATCAAAAGCCACTTCAGGGCTGGCCGCATCAACACTGTCTTTGAAAAACATAAAGCCGCCTTCCACACTCAGCTTGTAATGGAAGTTGTGCCCCTGTGCCGTCCATTGCGGCTCCAGCATCAGATCTCGGGTAAGGTGCATCCAGTTATCGCGTAACGACAATGAACGCTCAACCAGCGCCGGTTCAACTGCCGCCTGCACACCCAGGCTGGCCAGCAGCAGCAAACCACTGCAATAACGATGTAATTTCATAGCAGGTAATTCCTTTGCCTTAATGGAAGTACCTGTAAGCTATAGAAAAAATGTAATAAAGAAAAGCGCTAACCACCGATTAGCGATTAACATACAGCCTGGCCTGATGAATACCGCAACCGCCTGTTAAACCGGCAAAAACGGAACCTTGGTATTCCATTGCTGGCGAAATGTCTCCCGCCATGCCAAACCGGCAGAATCAAACCATTCCAGCGTGGCGGCGGCTGTAATGTCATTTACGTCAAAACGTAGAATATGCTGCTCAATGGTTTCATCACTCAGTGTCAGCTGTTGCAGGTAGTCATCAAACGATTCTGCGACCATAACCAGTGCGTCTTGCTGCCGTTTTCCTGCCCAGCCCGGCAAGCCCTGCACATAGGCCACCACCTTATAGCCGTCACGCAGATCCAGATATAACACACTGCTGCCGCCATCTCTGGCGATTGGTAATACCCCGCTGGCCGGAAAATCGCTATGCTGTTTTTGCTGCACCAGCTCAAACGGATTACTTTCCCAGTCTGTAGCAACATCTGCGCTATATAAGGCTGAAAATGATAAAAACTCCGTACTGCCATCCTCAAACTGAAGCGGGATATCATAATCCAGATAGCCACCATTACACTGTTGCAAAAAATGCTTATAGTCTTCGGGTAACGCACAGCCAAGCTGCTGCTCAATTGCCGCAATAGCCTGTGTCGTGGCCGGGGCATGGATGTCATCAATTAAACGTTCTTTATATTTCATTGCAGCATCATTCCTGAAACAACCTCCCCGTGAGCTATCGGCTCAAAGCCCGGTCGATATAACGGCTAAATAATGTATAGAGTTTTCCGGGGCGTGTCACACTGACCACCAGTTGAATAGCAGGCACCGCAGGCACACCTTGTTCAGGTGTCAGAATATACAACTCATCGGATAATG
>CAZXTH010000091.1:7811-10665 GCA_964643585.1 uncultured Pseudoalteromonadaceae bacterium | reverse complement strand
GGGTTGCCGGCAACTGGGGGCTGGCAACATTTGCAGACTACGGCAGCGCCTGGACAGATACGCCTGACTGGAAGAAGGGTGTAGGTTTTGGTGTCCGCTGGGGCTCGCCGGTCGGCCCAATCAGGCTGGATCTCGCCTGGGGGCTGGATAACGACCACAATGGTTCTGGCTTCAGAATTCACTTTGCACTGGGGCCTGAATTATGAGGTTACTTAAATGGCTTAACTGGACTCTGGTTATTCCGTTGCTGGCAATTCTGCTATTGCTATTGACGCTTTTCTATACCCAGCCTGGTTTGCGTTTTGCGTTGTGGACGGCAGAACATTTTGTGCCTCAGCTGACAATTGGCCGGTATCAGGGCAGCCTGCTGGGAGGTATGCAACTGGAGGAAATACGCTGGCAGCAACCGGGAGTGGATACCACCGTTAAGAAACTGGTAACAGATATTGATAACCGCTGTTTCTGGCAAGCCAGTATCTGTATACGCCAACTGGCTGTTGACGGGCTTGAGCTGACACTGGATACCACTGCGATGCCAGCCGAGCCGGAACCAGATGATAGCCCGCAAAGCAGTACGGCAATGTCACCTATCTGGCTCCCCTTTCCTTTGAAAGCAGATAACATTGCTTTAGATAATGTCAGATTAAACATTGACGGCACAGAGCTAAGCTGGCAGCAGTTTACTCTGGCAGCCTCTGCCTGGGGAAATAAAGCCCAACTGGATTACCCTCACTGGCAGCATGTCAGGCTGAAACTGGCTGAAACAGCAGCACCTCCGGCCAATGATCAACCATTCTCGTACATACCTCCGGTATTACCTGAAATCGTGCTGCCGATGAGCCTGTTTGTTAATCAGTTCAGGTTAACTGATTTCGTACTGGAGCAGGAACAACCGCAACACGTATCTTTACTGATGTTTAGCCTTCAATTACAGCAACAGCAAATCCGCCTGCTGGATTTTGAAGTACAGCATGATATGGCAACTGCCAGCGGTGCGCTGGAACTAACAACCAGTGGCAATTACCCCATAAAAGGACAATTGCAGGCAGAACTTACCACAACAGAGCTGGCAGGCCAGCAACTGACACTTAACCTTGACGGCAGTCTGGCCCGCTTATCGGTTGAAGCCAGGGCCAGAAATTTGTTACAGGCCAATCTGGATGCAGAACTGCAGCTTCTGACAGCCGATTTACCCTTGCAACTGAGGCTAACCTCGCCCGGCCTGCAATGGCCGGTTGGAGATAACCCGGATATCAGCCTCGGTAATACACTGCTCAGCCTGGGCGGTGATCTCAACCAGCTACAGTTTAATGCCAGCAGCCGCTATCAGGGGCCTCAGATCCCAGCCGGAGAAGTGGTATTAAACGGCAATGTGACACCAACAGAACTGCAGCTGGAACAACTGCTACTGAAAACTCTTGGCGGCCAGCTTGATATGACCGCTTCAGCTGACTGGCAAAAGTTACCTTACTGGCAAGCCAGCCTGAATATGAAACAACTGCAACCGGGATTGTTCTGGCCTGATTATCAAGGCCAGCTTAGCGGCTCTTTGCAACACAGCGGAGAGCTCACAGCTGAAGGTGGCTGGCAGGTAAGCCTCAGTAAGCTTGATCTTAACGGAAAGATCCGCGATTTCCCTCTGCAGCTTCAAGGTGCCCTTAAAGCCAGCGATCAGGCAGGCCAGGGAGATTACCGTTTCAGCAGCGACAGCCTGCAACTGAAACACGGGCCTAACAGTTTACTGGTAACGGGCCAGCTTGCTGAGCAGTGGGATCTGGATGTAAATCTTGCCGTACCCGCACTTGGAGATTCGCTGGCAGATGCCTCAGGTGAAATCAGTGGTAAAATCAGTATTTATGGCCCGCGTGAAACACCACGGCTTGCAGCAGCTATTAACGCCAGCAGCCTTAGCTGGCAGGATGCAGCCCTTTCCAGTGCCAGTTTAATGGCAACCATAGCAACCGGCGATAATATCAGAGCCGATATTCAGCTGAGTGCCGCAGACGGCCGCTATCAACAGAACAAACTGAACAACGTTGAACTAAAACTACAAGGTACCGAACAAGAGCACCAACTGGTGTTACAGGCTACAGCACCAGAATTCAATGCTGACCTGACAATAGATGGCCAGCTTCAGCGGGAAACCCAATGGCAGGGAACCCTGACTGAAGCATTACTGGGATCTGTTCAGGGTAACTGGCAACTGGAAAAACCGTTAGCGCTTAACGTCTTGTTTGAACAACAGCAACTGACTCTGGGTGCGCACTGCTGGCAACAACAATCAGCCAGCTTATGCCTGACTGAAAACACAACTCTCAGTGCTGAAAAAGGCGCTGCAAAACTGGCGCTTAAACAGTTTGAACTGAATAGCCTGAGCACGTTTATGCCGGATGCAACCCAGCTTAGCGGCTCGATAGACGCTAATATTACTGCAGGCTGGGCTGCTAACGCCGCACCATCAGCGGATATTCAGCTGACAGGTTCAGCCGGTTCGCTGCAACAGCAGCTTGAATTACCGGTAACGCTGCCATGGCAGCATTTCAGTGTTGCAGCCAGGCTTGCTGACAACCAGTTGAGCAGCAAACTGCAAATCCAGTTTACTGAACAATCGGCACTGAATGCAGAAGCAGCTATCAGCAATATTCAGGATGATAACCGCCAGTTACAGGCAGCAGTGAAGCTGGAACAATTCACCCTGCAATTTCTGCAACCATTGCTGAACGAATACAGTGAACTGGAAGGTGTACTAAGCAGTGATTTACTGATTAGCGGCGACCCGATGCTGCCAGAGTTACATGGGCAATTAGCGTTAAACCGTTTCAAACTGAAAGGAAAGCTTGCCCCGGCTGAT
Organism: uncultured Pseudoalteromonadaceae bacterium; assembly: GCA_964643585.1. Lineage (GTDB taxonomy): Bacteria > Pseudomonadota > Gammaproteobacteria > Enterobacterales > Alteromonadaceae > Alishewanella. The sequence continues at coordinate 7,814 of CAZXTH010000091.1, read as the reverse complement.
ATA
>CAZXTH010000091.1:0-7801 GCA_964643585.1 uncultured Pseudoalteromonadaceae bacterium | reverse complement strand
TCATCAATGTTGGAAGCAAAGGTCAGCTCGCTCTCGCCCAGCGAGAAGCCGCGGTTAGGCAGGCCTGCCTCATCGCCCATGGCAAAGCCGCTGATCTTGCAGGAGATATTCAAACACCGGAAGGTAAACTGGAAATAAGCGGTCAGGCTGGCTGGCAACAACTGGATGACTGGCACAGTGAGCTGCGCATTTTTGGTGATGAGCTGCGTTTACAGATCCCTCAGGCCCGCTTTCAGGTTAAGCCCGATCTGCATATTACCGCCACTCCGGCACTGACAAAACTAACCGGCACTATCTCTATCCCATCTGCAGATATTACCGTAGACAGCCTGCCCCAAAATGCCATAACCGTATCTGATGATACGATCTTACTGGATGACGAATTACAGCCGCTGACAGAAACAGCAGCTGCCGGGCTGAAAATAGAAACAGATCTGAAAGTAATACTGGGGAACCGGGTCAGGTTATCTGCATTTGGTTTGAAAACCTCATTGCGCGGAGAACTGCGCGTGGTACAGCAGCATAATCAGCCTGTTATAACCGGTGAAGTTAACCTGATTGATGGTACATTCCGCTCTTATGGCCAGGATTTGTTAATCCGCCAAGGCAAAATGAACTTTAATGGCCCGGCCGATCAGCCTTTTTTGAACGTTGAAGCCATCCGTAACCCGGCAAACATGGAAGATGATGTTATCGCAGGTATCAGGGTGACGGGCCCGGCAGACGAACCCACCATTACCATTTTCTCTGAGCCATCAAAACCACAGGCCAATGCACTGGCTTATCTGCTACTGGGGCGTGATTTAGACAGCGAGTCTGGCAGTACTGCTAACGCCGTGACAACCAGCCTGATAGGTATGGGGATTGCTTCCAGCAGTAAACTGGTAGGTGAAATCGGTGAAGCCTTTGGAGTGCGGGATCTGACACTGGACACCGCCGGTGCCGGTGATAATTCTCAGGTTACGGTCAGTGGCTATCTGTCCCGTGACTTACAGGTAAAATACGGCGTAGGTATTTTTAATGCCATCGGTGAATTTACTCTCAGATACCGGCTGATGCGCAGTCTGTATCTGGAGGCCGTTTCAGGCCTCGATAACGCCGTTGATCTGCTGTACAAGTTTGAGTTTGATTAGGGCCGTGCGCTTTTGTGTTTTATGCCCGCAGCAGCAAATGCTGATAGCGCCCCAGTGAGGCATAAGGCTCAGTGCGGTTATATTGCAGTTCCAGTTGCAGCAGTTGCTCAAAATGGCTTTGTTGTTGGCTGCGATCCCGCAGGTAATCATGAAAACAACGCACACCGGTTTTACTGATTACCTCAAACCCGGCATCGGAACACCATTGTGCAACACGGTGTGGATCCAACGGGTTCTGAGGGCTCAGGCTAACCGTTTTTTTCACCTGCATATCCTGTTGCACATAGTCAAAGTTACCGTACAGAATATTACTGAAACGTTTGGCATCTTTGTTGTAAAACATTAACGATAATATCCCCCCGGGCATAAGCAACTGTTTAAGCTCTATAATAGCCTGCTGAGGGTCGGCCAGCCATTCCAGCATGGCATGGCAAAGCACAACACTAAATGGCCCGGCCTGACGAGCAGCCAGCTGTTGCAGGCTGCAGGTTTCAAAACTGACCAACGGCAGTAGTTCCTGCTCTTCAGCCGCAAGACGCGCCAGTTGCAGCATTTGGTCAGAAACATCAGTCAGCATAACGCGGTGTCCCTGAGCTGCTAATGCCAGGGCAAGCTGGCCCTGCCCTGCACCGACATCCAGAATATGCTGCGGCTCTGACAGTTCAGCTACCTCTGCTAAATCCCGTAGCAGAACTTCTTGCCGCAAACGGCCTTTAGTGCTGTGATAAATATTACGCTGGAATTTTCCGGCAATATTGTCAAAATTGCGATCTGTCTTTTGGTTCATGGAGTTAGCTTATGTACTCGCTGCTTAAGATGCTGATTTTACCATTACCGCTGCTTTTGCTGTTATCAATCTTTGCTGCTGTATTATGCTGGAAAGGCAAAACTGCCGGCCGCTGGCTGCTTGGCATCAGTCTGGTCTTGTTATGGCTATGCAGTACACCGGTTGTTGTAAATCCTATTGCTGCTCCGCTGGAGCTTGCCCACAAACCCTATAATATCACCAGAAAAGTAGACAATATCGTCGTGCTGGGTTGCCGGCACCAGCAATACAGCTTTCTGCCTCTGAGCAGCCAACCACAAAATTGTTCACTGACCCGGCTGGTTGAGGGTATCCGGATCTGGCATCAACACCCAACCGCAAAGCTGTATTTAAGCGGAGATATTCCGGCTGAACAGGGAAAACATACTGAAGTATTGCGCCAACTGGCTGTCAGCCTGGGCGTAAAAAACAGCCAGATTGTTGAAATAAGCCATCCCCGTAATACCCAGCAGGAAGCGGCAGCTATTGCTCCGTTACTGGTCGATCAGCGCAACGTGCTGGTAACATCAGCCATGCATATGCCAAGATCACTGAACTGGTTTCGCTACTACGGTGCTGAAATTCAGGCCGCGCCGACAGACTTTCAGATTAGACGCCCATTATCTGATTACCGGCCGGGCCAGTTTATTCCAACAGCAGCAGCACTAAAAACACTTAGCTATGCTGAATATGAGTACCTTGGCTTGCTGCAACAGAAGCTGAAATTATGGTGGAATATTGAAAATCCCTAAGAACCTGTTTTTAACACCACAGAGCTTAAGTGCAGCAGATCCGAGACAGGTTCTAAGCCGGATTATCAATATCAATAAATCGCACTTCCACCTCCAGCTGCTGCCGGATAAACTCGCCCAGAGCCTTGATACCATAACGTTCAGTAGCATGGTGTCCGGCAGCAATAAAGTGAATGCCCAGTTCCCGCGATACATGAATGGTTTTTTCAGACACTTCACCGGTAATAAATAACTGGGCGCCTGCTGCTGCGGCCTGTTCAATATATCCTTGCCCGCCACCGGTGCACCAGGCCACTGTTGTAATATCACCAGAGCCACCATCCTGTACCAGTGGTTTACGCTGTAATACGGTTTCCAGCAGCTCAGCAACACTTTGCAGGCTTCTGGCGGCACTGAACTGCCCGGTCATCAGCACACCGGCAGGTTCAGCCGCCGTCACGGCAGAAAGTTGTTCCAGCCCGAGCAGTTTGCCTAGCTGGGCATTGTTGCCCAGTACCGGATGCACATCCAGAGGCAGGTGATATGCCAGCAAATTGATATCATTAGCCAGTAAAGCCTGTAGCCGCTTTTTCTTCATACCGGTAATTTCTGGCGCTTCGTTCTTCCAGAAATAACCATGATGTACCACTATCGCATCAGCATTGTAATCAATTGCCGCATCAAGCAAAGCCTGACTGGCAGTCACACCGGTAACAATACGGCAGATCTGGTTTTTCCCTTCAACCTGCAGGCCATTCGGGCAGTAATCTTTAATCCTGCCGGCCTGTAATTCATTATTCAGAAATTGCACTAAGTGGTCGCGTTGTATCATCGTCTGAGTACTTTATGTCGTCTGTGGCGCTATTGTACCGCTATACCGCAAAAAATCAGGCAAAAATTGTCTTAACAACTCAAAGTGTTGTATAAATAAGAAGCATTGCTGAATTTTAAATATGGATAACTGTCATGACTAAACTGGATAAAGAACAAGTAATTGCCAATTTTATCGCAGCTTATAAAGCCGCTTTCGGCAAAGAACCTCAGCTGGAACAAAAACCGGGCTGGTTCAGTGTTGATGGTGGAAAAAATATCCGGCTGGCCGAACTTGAAGAATTAGGCAACAGCTATTCAAAAACAGCCAAACCAGCAGCCAAAGCCTCTAAAGCCCCAGCCGCTGAACCGGCTACAGCCAAAACTGCGCCAAAGAAGCCGGCAGCACCTAAAACTAAAACCTCTTCAGGCAACGGCAGCAAAGCAGCTGCATTGTGGGCCAGTAATCTTAACAGTGCCCAACGACTGCCAAGAGGCAGCCGCTGATTACAGCTGATCGTCTGGCTGCTGCAAAGTGGCCAGACGCTGTTTCACCTCAATCCATTGCCCCATAAATTTAGTACTGCGGTAAGCATGGTGTTGCAGCATTTTCCCAGTAAAATTGTGAGCTCGCTGTGCAGCCAAATCCTGCCGGATATGTTCCAGTAACGGCCAGATACGCTCAACCTCAGTTTCGTAACTGAATTTAGCACTGACAATCTCAAAACCTGTCTGCTGAGCCTGCTGCCATAATACAGCGTCTTGATACAGCCGGACGGCAGCGGCAACCAACTCAGTACTGTCTCTAGCAATTAAACCAGCCCATTGCAGCCCATACTGCATTCCTTCAGCACCAACCGGAGTGGTGACACTCGGCGTACCGTGGCACATGGCATCAAGCAATTTACCTTTAAGGCCGGCACCAAATGCCAGTGGAGCCAGGCATACTCTTGCTTGCTGCATTACCTCAGCAGCATCCGCTACCCAGCCTTTTACCAAAAACCCCTGACCGGGATTGTGCAGTGCAGTCGCTTTGGGCGGTGGGTAGGCTCCATATCTATGCAACTGAGCATCCGGTAATTGCTGACGGATTAAAGGCCAAAGCTGTTCTTTCAGCCACAACACTGCATGCCAGTTGGGGGCATGCCGGAAATTTCCTATCGCAATAAAATGCTGCCGTTGTGCAAATACCAGCTCACTCTTCTTTGGTAAATGCTTCACCAGAAAAGGAGTATAACAAAGCAGAAACGACGGTACCTGATAATGCTGTTGCAGCAACTGCATCTCATACTCAGAGATCACCAGCGTCACATCACAACGATAAATAGCTGCAATCTCACGTAGTGCCAGCTCATTATTAAGGTCAGCGTTTTGTAATGGTAATTTTTGCCGCACACATTGTTCTCTGGCATAACGCAGAGCATGACAATCTTCCATGTCCAGAATCCGCATAGCCTGCGGGCAGGTTTCTGCTACCCGCCAGCCAAATTGCTCTTCCAGCATGAAACGATCAAACAATACCGCCTGAGGATTTTCGGTAGCCAGCCATTGGTCAAAGCTACTGTCATTCAGCAGAATCTGATGCTCTACAACACCCCACTGGTCCAGCCGGAAACGGTGCTGACTTTTTTCTGCTGCACTGGCAAACATGACCTGCCAGCCTTGTTGCAGATATAACTCAATCAGGCTTAACATCCGGCTGCCTGCCGCCGAAGATGCAGGCTCAGGCCAGACATAACCAATAACGATTAATAATGGCATATCAGTCTGTAATAAACTAAAACGGCATTCTACCTTTGCACCAGAGTATAAAAAAGTCTGTAACTCTTGAATCCGCCTCTTTTCCTGCAATGAAGAAGTGATAAGATGCTGAAAAACCATTGCAGGACTTATCCATGACACTCAGCACGGTTTATTCTGTCGCCGAAGAAATTACCCATGCTATTACCCATGGTATAGGAGCAATATTAAGTATTGTGGCTCTGGTGCTGCTGCTAAGCGCTGCTCTGCATTATGGTAACAGCTGGCATCTGACCAGCAGTATCATTTACGGCACCAGCCTGATTTTGTTGTATTGCAGCTCTACGCTATACCATGCCATTACTCATCAGTCTCTTAAACGGCGCTTCCGTCAGTTGGACCACGCCGCCATTTTCCTGTTAATTGCAGGAACCTACACGCCATTCACCTTGCTTAACCTGCGGGATGACTGGGGGCTTGTTATCTTTGCTCTGGTCTGGCTGATTGCTATTGCCGGAGTAATCATTGAACTGGCAACAGGCCTGAAATATAAAAAATTATCTCTGGGTTTATATCTTGGGCTGGGCTGGCTGGTTTTGCTGGCAATGAAGCCAATGATTGAAAATGTGGCAGCTCCGGGATTATGGCTGCTATTGGCAGGTGGCTTGTGTTATTCCGGCGGTGTGATTTTTTATGTCTGGAAACGTTTGTATATGCACCATGCTATATGGCATTTGTTTGTGCTTGCAGGCAGTGTGCTGCATTTTCTGGCGGTGTATTACTACGCAATGCCGACTGCCTGAATAAAAAGGCTGCATAATGCAGCCTTTTCTTTATCCGCTAAATCAATACTGGTAACTGAACGTTACACCACTGAAAGTGCTGTAAGCACGGATACCAACGTGCCAGGTGCCTGCCTGAGGGTTGTTAAAAGTACAAACCTCATTATTGCCTGTCAGATACGGACGGCAACCATAACTGGTTGTGGTTGGCTCACTGCCATAACGTACATACAAGTCAGCATCACCAGAGCCACCGGAAATCTGGAATGTCACCTGAGATACTCCGGCAGGAATAGTGTAGCTACCACGTAACCATTGTCCGGTTGTTGCTGACAGGTTAGGGAATGTTGCACCGCCACTACCCGGAGGTGTGCCACCAGAACCACTACATCCATTAGCAGTCAGGTAATCATGTGCAGCTTTGGCTTTTACAATTCCCCAGCCATAAAAGTTATCATAACCCGCTGCGCCCTTATCTTCCGCTGTGGCATATAACGCATCACGAATTTGGGTAACAGTACAGGTTGGGTGATTACTCCAGACCAAAGCAGCCACACCGGCGACATGAGGTGATGCCATTGAAGTACCACTATAGCTGCCATAACCACCACTGCTTACCGTAGAATTTACAGCAGAACCCGGAGCAGCAATATTTACCTGAGAATTTCGCTGGGAATAACTGGCATGGTTTCCGCCGGAATCAACAGCGGCAACAGAGACAACAGAACTATAAGATGCCGGGTAAGAAAATGCTGTATTACCGCCATTACCTGCCGCAGCAACCAATAACATACCGCTGTTAAGGAAGTTAGTCATTGCGGTGTTCTCTGTAGTGCTTGACCCCGCGCCACCCAGACTCATATTCACCACTTTAGCACCGGCATTCTGACACGATTGAATAGCCTGAATCAGATTAGATGCAGTAGTCCAGTTGCCTGAATCATTAAATACTTTAACGATATGCAGACCAACCAGACCAGACGGTAATACGCCAACTACCCCAACATTATTATTAAGGGCAACAATAGTGCCTGCGACATGGGTACCATGGCTGTCACCATCATAATTCCAGGAGCCGGTTCCGGAAAATGCAAAGCCTGTTACCCCACTGCTGGGTAAATCTTCATGCCCAGGCGTATAACCACTGTCAATAACACATACTTTCATATTTGATGAGTTAACATCACTTACCTGATTCGCCTGCACCATGGTGATACCATACGGAGTAGACTGCGCCATCGGCGTAATCACATCCAGAATATAGCGTTTTTCATCTACTTCGATATATTCTACTGCCGGATCAGCGGATAATGCTGCATGCTGTTCTTTAGTCAGTGTCACCACTGCCGCCTGCACAGACTCCAGATAGGTTACAGCTGTCAGTTGCTGACGACTCAGTATACTGGCAGCCTGCTGTTCAGAAAAAACACTGGCTGACTGGCCATCACTAGTGGTACTGCTGACCATTACACTGTCATCTCTGAATTTCACAATATAGTTTTCAGACGTGTTTTCAATAATAGGCAAGTCAATCGGCAGTAACAGCTCTTGCTCAGGTAAAATATTTGCAATAGCTGCAGCGGTAAGACTTAAAGCAAAACAACCACTTGCTCCGATAACCATCAACTTGTTCAACTTTTTCATATTAGTGGTACCTTTGTGAGTTATGTTGTCCATATACATCCGTGTACGGATTATGCTTCCGGCACTCACAAAAACTAATCTTCCCCCCCAGGATATCAAATACAAAACCATTATAAATTTATTACAATAAAATAAATAAAACCCAAAACAGGTAAT
>CAZXTH010000090.1:4364-10697 GCA_964643585.1 uncultured Pseudoalteromonadaceae bacterium | reverse complement strand
CCTGCAGCCGCTGGGTATTGAAACAGATGCTAAAGGCAATGCCTGTGGCGTTAAAGTCGTAACCACTGAACTGGGCGAGCCAGATGCCAAAGGCCGCCGCAATCCTCAGCCGGTGGAAGGTTCAGAGCAAGTGCTGGCTGCTGATGCCGTCATTATCGCTTTTGGTTTTCAACCCAGTCCGCCGCAATGGTTACACGATGCCGGCGTTGAACTGGACGGTAAAGGCAGGGTTGTTGCATCAGAACACAGCACCTATGCCTTGCAAACTAACCAGCAGAAAATCTTCGCTGGCGGTGATATGGTACTGGGTTCCGACTTGGTTGTTACAGCTATCGCTCAGGGCCGTAAAGCAGCCGAAGGCATTCTGGATTATCTTCAGGTGTAACCTTACTCACTGACATACCTGACAACGGGATACCAACACTATCCCGTTGTCAGACATAACCTCTAAGTTAGTAATTTCTAATAAAAATATTCTGATTTCCCCCTCTATTTTTTCCTGATGCAGCTGGATAGAATCTGCATTTCCATTAGCAGTATCAGGACAGTTCACCATGAAAACATCTCTGACCGCACTAACCAGTGCATTACTTGCCACTCTCGCTGTTCCGGCTCTGGCCCAGCAAACGGATGCCAGAGGTGTTGCCATGGGCAGTACCGGGGTTGCCGGTGCTAAATATCACCAGGCCAGCTTTTATAACCCGGCCCTGCTTACCCGTTACAAAGAAGATGATGATTTCGCATTGGTGCTGCCTGCTGTCAGCGGCCATGCCAATGATGAACATGAAATGATTGATAAAATTGATGAATTGCAGGACCGCCTGGATCAACTGGAAGCTTTTCCGTCAGAAGCGAATGCAGAACACGCCAAAGCGGCATTACTGGCGCTGGATAACACTCAGGCAAACTTTCAGGTTGGTTTAGGCCTGGCCGCTGCTGTTCCAAACAGCAAAATTCCTTTTGCACTGTTTACCCGCGGTTATCTGGATGCCAACGTACAGGTAGATCTGGACGCTAACGATATTGACCGGCTGGAAAACGGCAATACCAATCTGAACTCTGCCGCCAGCGTTGTTGCTGTTGCGATTGTTGAAGCAGGCGTCAGCTTGGCTTATGCCTTCGATCTGGATACTACACGCTTAAGTTTCGGCGTAAGCCCGAAAATGCAACGGGTTGAAACATTCTACTACAGAACCAGCGTAGCCGATTTCGATGAAGATAACTTCGATGCTGACGAATACCGCAGCAAAGAAAACAAAACCAATATTGATTTAGGTGTTGCCGCCAGCTGGCAAAATGGCGTAACCGTTGCGGTTTCAGCCCGTAACCTGCTTAGCCACGAATTTACAACCGTTAATGTAAATGGTGAAGCGTTTCTGTATAAGCTTAATCCGCAGGTCACTGCCGGCGTAAACTATCAGAACAGTTGGGTCAGCGTCAGTGCCGATCTCGATCTGACACGCCATAAAGGCTTTGGTTTACAAGACCAGAGTCAGTGGGCTGCAGTAGGTGTGGAACTGGACGCTCTGGACTGGGCTCAGTTACGTTTCGGCTACCGCAACGATCTGAAAAGCGTACAGAATGACCAGATAAGTGCCGGTATAGGTTTATCACCATTCGGTGCTTTCAGGCTGGATCTGGCCGGTGTATACGGCGATAAAAACGATGTGGGCGCCGCCCTGCAACTGGCGTTTACATTCTAAGAACCTGTTTCAGATCTCGCGAACGAAGGTTATGCAAGGTAAAAACAGGTTCTAATAATCTTCTGCACAATCCGGAGTAATACTCCGGATTTGTTCTATACCCCTTGCTGGGGTAGACTTGCCCGCCAGTTAATACTGAATTAATACTGATTGGATTAAGCCCGGAAACATTGTCAGGGCAGACTTAATCCCATCGGCATTCCTATAACAACAGGGCCGACTATGAAAAAGACTCTTAAGGTTCCACATACCTTAACCCTATTATTCTGCATGATGGTATTAGCCATGATTGCCACCTGGCTGGTGCCGCAAGGTTCATTCGAAATGCAGACGCTCGAAAATGGCCGCCAGGCCATTGTTCCAGGTACATTTCACCTGGCAGAAGATCGCCAGTATATGACCCCATGGCATCTGCTAACGGCCATACCAAGAGCCTTTGCCAGCGCACAGGATGTTATTTTCTTCGTACTGATACTGGGCGGCGTATTATCAGTTGCCAGAGCAACCGGCACCGTCGATGCTCTTATCGGCCGAATGCTGGAACGTTTTGGTCAAAAACCGCAATTACTGATTTTTATGGTGATATTCTGTTTCGCCATGGCTTCCAGCTCTATCGGCACCGCCGGTGAATATATTCCTTTTGTGCTGATACTGGTGGCATTGTGCAAAGCGATGAAACTCGACTCCATGACAGCCGTAGGCATGACCGTCACCGGCTACAGTATTGGCTACGGAGTTTCAGCTATTAATCCCTTCACCGTAGTGATTGCACAACAGATAGCTGAAATACCGGTGTTATCCGGTATGGGTTTACGCCTGGCGATCTTTTTACCTTTCGTATTGATTGGTTTTCACCATGTGTGGAGTTATGCCAAAAAGGTACTGGCTGATCCTTCCAGTTCTTATGTCGCAGATTTGCCCTGCCCGCTGGAAGGCAAAGAACAAGGCAGTTACCCGGCGCTGAACTTGCGGCATAAACTGATTCTGGGCAGTTTTATCGCCACTATTGTTACGGTAGCTTACGGTATACGGGTACATGGCTGGTATCTGTATGAGCTGAGTGCCTGCTTTATTGCCTGGGGATTACTGACCGTCTTTATCGGCCGAATTTCCGCAGACACCGCTGCTGAAAAGTTTATCAGTGGCGCTATGGAACTCACTACTACAGCCCTGCTGATTGGTGTTGCACGCGGTATTTCACTGATCATGGAAGATGGCCAGATTTTGCACTCGCTGGTCTATGGTTTGTCATTACCCTTGTCTTATGTCAGCTCCGAAGTCGCAGTCGTAGGTATGCTGATTATCCAGAATATCATTAACTTTTTTATCCCATCTGGCAGCGGCCAGGCGTATGTCACAATGCCATTGATGGCTCCACTGAGTGATCTGCTGGATATTCCGCGTCAGGTTGCAGTACTGGCCTTTCAGTTCGGTGACGGTTTTGCCAATATGATTATTCCGACCAATGCCGTACTGATGGGGATCATCGGCGTGGCGGGTATCCCCTACGGGCACTGGCTGCGTTTTTGTGTACCGTTGATGATAAAACTGACACTGGCAGCAGCTGTGGTGTTGGTACTGGCTGTTATGTTTGATTATGGCAGCGATTTGCAACCCGCTGCTGCTACAGTTTCTGCTGTCAGTATCCCTTAGAACCTGTTTCGGATCTGCTGCTGAGCCAAAAGCCATTGCATTTTCGGCCAGTTCAAGGTATCAGATTAAAGCCGATACACAGCAGCAGACCAAAGGATATGATTAGGGCACAACAAATTGCAGAGACCATACTGCAAGGGTTCAACCGGCACTTTATGCTGTTTCAGCACATTACCGCCAGAGCCAAACAACGTTTTGAGCAGGCTGACTGGCGGGCTTATCAGCAGGATAGCTCTGAGCGTATTTCATATTACGATCAGCGTGTCAGAGAAACCATTGAGCAACTGAGTAACCAACAACAGGTGCTGCCTCTGGATGAAACATTATGGCAGCAGGTTAAACCTTATTACGCTGGTCAGCTTCGCTTTCACCCACAAGCCGAATTGGCAGAAACCTTTTACAATTCGGTTTTCTGCCGGATGTTTGATCGTAAATATTTCCATAACCAGAATATCTTTGTACAGTCCACACTCAGCCAGCAAGACCTGCCAGCACCGCTGGCTTCGGTATACGACAGTTATTTTCCGGCACAGTATGGTATGCAGCAAACACTGCGGGATATTCTGACCCAGGCGGGGTTTTCTGTTCCTTTTATCGATTTGGAACGGGACATCCGGCTTATCGTAAAAAGCTTTGTTACCCGTTCAGCTCATGGGCATCACCCGGCTCAGCAAATCCGGCTCGATCTGCTCAAACCAGTGTTTTTCAGAAATAAAGCGGCTTATCTGGTCGGCCGTGCCGTTACCCCGGATGGGCAACAGCCGTTTATTATTCCGATTCTGCATCTGCAAGGTAAAGGGCTGTATATTGATACCCTGATTACCGATCCGATGCAGATGACCATTATCTTTGGTTTTTCCAGAGCCTACTTTATGGTGGAGTGTCAGGTGCCATCAGCACTGGTTCATTTTCTGCGGGAATTACTGCCTCATAAAACGCTGGCAGAACTTTACGCCTCTATCGGCTTGCATAAACAAGGCAAAGCAGAATTCTACCGCGAGCTGTTACAGCATTTGCAACATAGTAATGACCAGTTTGTAGCTGCACCCGGTATCAGAGGTATGGTGATGATGGTATTTACCCTGCCTTCTTTCCCCTACGTATTTAAAGTTATCCGAGATCAGTTTGCCCCCAGCAAAGAAATCAGCAGAGACATGGTAAAAAACCGCTATCTGTTAGTTAAAAAGCATGACAGAGTTGGCCGCATGGCCGATACGCTTGAATATTCCTGTGTTGCTCTGCCCCGGCAACGGTTTACACCTCAATTGCTGCAAGAACTGCAGCAAACGATTGGCAACTCACTGCAACTTGAAGATGATCTGGTTATTATCAGCCACCTGTATATTGAGCGCCGTATGCTACCGCTTAATCTGTATCTGGAGCAGGCAGGGCCAGAAGAACAAGCCCAGATCATGGATGACTTTGGCAAAGCAATTAAAGAAATGATGGCTGCCAATATTTTCCCCGGCGATATGTTACTGAAAAACTTTGGCGTTACCCGCCATAAAAGAGTGGTGTTTTACGATTACGACGAAGTGCAGTACCTGCTTGATGTTAACTTCCGTTCGTTCCCCAAAACTGATAATTTTGAAGATGCCATCAATGCAGAAGCCACTTATGCGGCTGCTCCTGGTGACGTTTTCCCGGAACAAATAGCCACGTTCGTTACACCGCAACCGCACCTTAAACAACTGCTGTTCAGCCGCCACCCCGAGCTGCTGGATGCAGGCTACTGGCGTGACCGGCAACAACGTATCAGGGATAATATTATCGAAGATATATTTCCCTATCCGGACAGCATCCGTTTTTATCACAGCTATAAACAGGCCTCTTCATGACAACCAGCAACCCGACAGCTGAGATATTGCTTTACCATTCAGCAACGATCCGCCAGCTTGAACAACAGGCCATCAAACAGGCTACAGAATGCAACGGCTTACAGCTTATGCAATACGCTGCCGAAGCCTTACTGAAGCTGATAAAACAACAGTGGCCACAGTTTCGCAAAATTCTGGTTTATACCGGGCAAGGTAATAATGCAGGTGATGGCTACCTGCTGGCAGCTCTGGCACACCAGCAACAATACGATATCCGCATCTGTGCCACTACTCATCCGGAGCAGCTGAAAGGAACTGCACGGCAGGCAGCGCAATCTGCCATGGCGGCAGGAGTACCGCTGACAGAGCACTTTGCTGAAGCAGAATTGCTGATAGATGCCTTATTCGGTATTGGCCTGAACCGCCCGCTACCGGAAGAAATGCAGCAACTTATTCAGCACATAAATCATTGTGGAAAGCCGGTTCTGGCAGTAGATATTCCCAGCGGCCTGGCAGCAGATACCGGCGAGTGTATGCCTGTGGCAGTAAAAGCCACCGTTACCCTGAGTTTTATCGGCTATAAGCCCGGCCAGTACCTGCTTAATGGCCCCAGACACTGTGGTTTACTGCATCAGGCACCATTACTGAGCACAGAACAGTTACAACATCACCCTGCCGATTACCAGCTTGTCACAGCAACAACTATCAAAAAGCAGCTTCCTTCACGCCTGGCTGCGGCACATAAAGGGCAATTCGGCCATGTTCTGGTGATTGGTGGTGACAGCGGTATGGGAGGCGCAGCCATTATGGCAGCAGAGGCCGCTCTGTACTGTGGTGCCGGTAAGGTTAGCCTGTATACCCAGCCTGAACATATTGCCCCAGCCCTGACCCGCAGGCCAGAGCTGATGGCAGCCTGCAACCGCAGCCATGAACTGATTCAACGCGCAACAGTGATTGTCGCCGGCCCCGGTCTTGGGCAAGGTAATTGGGGTAGAGCCCTGCTGGCACAATTAATGGTATGCAATAAGCCACTGGTACTGGATGCTGACGCCTTGAATTATCTGGCATCGTTGTCACTGGCTGAACGCAAACAGCTGAAACGTGATAATTGGGTTCTGACACCTCACCCCGGCGAAGCTGCGCGTTTACTCAGCCGCAGC
>CAZXTH010000090.1:0-4354 GCA_964643585.1 uncultured Pseudoalteromonadaceae bacterium | reverse complement strand
TCGGCCATACAGCAAAACCGGCTGGCTGCTTTACAAACACTGCAGCAGCAATTTGGCGGTACAGTACTGTTAAAAGGACAAGGTACGCTAATCAGTAACGGTGAGCAGCCTGTCAGCCTGCTGAACTGCGGTAATCCAGGTATGGCAACGGGTGGTATGGGTGATGTGCTAAGCGGTGTTATCGGTGCTTTGCTGGCTCAGGGGCTATCTCCTTACGAAGCCGCACGCTGTGGTGGCTGGTTGCACAGCACAGCAGCAGATCAACTGGTTCAGCGGCAAGGGGAACGAGGATTACTGGCAACAGAGCTGCTACCACAGATTCGCAGCTTATTGTAATAAGCTGCAATCAGTGTCTCATAATGAAGCAGCCTCTTTGCTAGCAAACAATAATCGGCTAAGCTGGCCGCGCTGATGCATTAAATCAGTTTAGTCTTTAAGGAATCCGATATGACCTTTCTGAAAAGCTGCGCAATACTGGCTTGTGCTCTTTCACTCACTGCCTGCGGCAGCCTGCTTAGTAACCAAAGTAACAAAGCCACTGTTTCCAGTAGTCTGATGGATTTTTTATACCCTGATAAAAACAGTCGTACAGAGCACAGTGCTGAGATCCCAAGATTGCAACTTCCGGTTAATGTCGGCGTGGCCTTTATTCCTTCAAGACAGTGGCAATATGGCGGTATTAGCCATACTGAGCAGGTAAGATTGCTTGAGCAGGTAAAAAATGCTTTTACCCAGTATGAATTTATCAACCGTATCGAAGTGATTCCCAGCACCTATCTGGCCGGAGGCCAAGGTTTTGCTACACTGGAACAGGTAGGACGCCTGCACGATATTGAAGTCATCGCCCTGATTTCCTACGATCAGGTAACCCAGACTATCGATAATAAAGCCTCATTACTGTACTGGACCATTGCCGGTATGTATGTCATTCCGGGAAGCGAGAACAGCACTCAGACGTTCGTTGATACCGCAGTATTCGATATTAAAAGTCGTAAAATGCTGTTCAGAGCGCCGGGAATCAACAAACAAAACGAACTCAGTACCGCCATTGGTATCGACAGAACCCGCGACGAACTGGCTAAACAAGGGTTTGAACAAGCCGTTGCGGATATGATTGTTAACCTGGACAGCGAATTATCGCGTTTCAAGGTACGTGTAAAAGAAGAAAAAATTGCCGAAGTCAGTCACAGATCCGGTTACAGCTCTTCAGGCGGAACAGGCAACGGGTTATTATTAATGGCTCTGGCTGGTATCGCACTATTACGTCGGCGCCAGGTATGAAAATCTGGGTTGATGCCGACGCCTGCCCGGCAGTCATTAAAGAAATTCTGTACCGGGCAGCCGAACGTAAACAGATAAATGTGATACTGGTGGCAAATCAATCATTACGGGTGCCACCTTCCCGCTTTATTTCATCTTTGCAGGTCGCTAAAGGATTTGACCAGGCGGATAATGAAATTGTACAACGCTGCGAACCCGGCGACCTGGTCATCACCGCCGATATCCCGCTGGCAGCAGATGTACTGGCTAAAAACGCCTACGCCCTGAATCCCCGTGGAGAGCTGTATCAGCAGGATACCATCCGCCAGAAACTCACTATGCGTGACTTTATGGAAACACTACGCGCCAGCGGTATCCAAACCGGCGGCCCAAATACTTTAAGCCAAAGCGACCGGCAAGCTTTTGCTAACCAATTGGATAAGCTGCTGCAAAAGCATAAATAAGATCTAGCTCCATATAGATTGATACAGACCCAATATAAGTGCTAAGACGCCTGCTTATACTTAAAATCTAATAAATCTAACACTATAAAAACACAACAACAATCAAATAATTTACCTACGTTAAATTAAGGCGTAAAATATATTTCATATTATTTATTAATGGATAGCTAAAGATGAAAACAAACAAAATATCGATAGTGATAGCAACAATAGTATGCTTAACAATTCCAACTCTAGCTTCTGCAGCACGTTACTGGCCCAAAGAGACCCTTACAGAATGGTCACTCACATTAAATAATGGAGTAGCCTACATTAATTCACCTCAAATGGCTTCGCATTGCTCACATTCCAGAGCACAGATTAATATGTCAGGAACAGAGTTTGATAAGGCTCTATATGCATTTGCCTTATCGGCCAAAGCCAGAGATAAAGCTTTACGTTATGTGGTTGATAATGAACAAACAACTTGTGTTATTTCAGGCTTGGGTGAAGCGGATTAATTATCCTATTCAGCTTCCTTTATTCTTGCCACATATTTAAGCTATTTTTTATTTATGTAGCAAGGACATATTTGTTATTTATGGATAGTATATAGCGTTATGAGTACTATCCATAATTTTAAATCCCATCAAAAGTAAATTATATAATATTAATCCTTGATAAAAAAATACCTTATATTTGCATTACTCCATTGGACCCACGAATTACAGGATTTAGGCACATCGTCTCCATCAAAATACATAGACTCAATGGTCTGCCCAGAAACCTTTGCAGCCAGAAAGGTTGAATACAATGCCTTACACGTTTCAGGTCCAGTGGTATATTGTGTGCCGGGAACAGACCAATTATTTTGAGGGCTACAGAAAAAAACAGGTGCGTTCATACTAGATAATTGCAGCATAAACTTATCCGGTGAGTGATATGCCAGTACAGTGATTTTCCCGCCACATGAGATAGTTTCTGCATTCGTAAAAAAAGACAAAAACATGAAAAACATTACTGACTTCTTCATATCAAATAAATCTCAAATAGAAATGCTATTGTTAAAATTAATTATCCAGCCTGAAATACTGAGGAACCGGGGAACTACTATAAGTTGGAATAGTGCTGCAATCAGCTGTTCCAGTGCTATACATAAGCTGAACATTAAGATTATTTTGATTTGCAGTAGCTGCATAAGACGCCCATAAAGAACACACAACGGTATTTACAACACCATTGTTAAGGTTACAAATTTCTGTCCAGTCATTACGCCAACTACCATTTATTACAACATTACCACTTCTGGTAATATACACTCCATTAATCTTACCAATACACCAATAACTCTGAGCAGAAGTCGCAAATGAAATTCCTATTGCTAAAACCAAAATAATGAGGCGAAGGGTCATCAAAGGTACCTTTTAAATAAAAAATTACATAGAGATATGCGTTATATTAGGAAATCGCTCCAGGCAATTATCTCTTCTCACACTAATGCTAATAACTTTATCGGCCATTCTTGCAGCCAATAACATAGAATAGTTTTGCTGATATAGAGGGTGTTCTAATGAAAGAATATAATAGTCATTTCTTGGGCAAAATCCTGCCGAGACATTCATCCCTTCAATCTTAATTAAATTACCACTATGACCTTCGAAATTTAGAATTACAGTAACTTTTCCACCTACACCAATTTCATCGGCATATGCAGAAAATGACAGCAAAGCAGACAAAGATATAACAAAAATCCTAAAAAACATCTCCACCCCAGCACAATGAAAATTAAATTCATTTAATGTCTATAAATTTCTGAACCCTTGCAGCATGGATCATTCCATATACAAAATAGAAAACCATCCAAATAAAAAATAAAAAGCCTTTCCCACCACCAATGAGAAATGAAATACCCCCCAATACAAAACCTGAAGAAACACCTGTAAAAAAGAAAAAACCTGTCCCTTTAACATTATCCCTCATAAATTTTATATTTGGCAAAAAATAATAAGCCAATAACACAACGATCAAGCTAAGAAAAGAATAATAGAACATAAATTTAAAAGTAAGCACAACAGGTATTATTATTAAAGACGCAAAGAAAAATGCATCTTTTACATCAATACGATTTCCCATCAATTACACCTCATTGGAACACTGCATACATCTGCATTTTGTTTAGTATTGATTTTATGAGCAAAGTCTCCCGTTTGTATTAAGTAGCTATATACTCCAAATACATGATCTGCCCCCTGTAGGATTGTCCCTCTAAAAAAAGCTCCAGACCCCATAATAGCCGCATCAACGACTAACCATCCAGCCCCCTCAACCGTCTGATCAAACATTGCCCACTTCGTTCCTGAAAAACCAAAAGAAATATAAGCAAGCCTAGCTGAGCCTGTTACTAAAGCTCCAGCCCCAGTAGCTGTTACGCCAACACCTAGAGCCAATGGCATACAATCCATACCTGCATATTGGTTACACATTTCTGTTTCAAGTGAGTTTGTCTGTGCCCAATACTCATCCCAAGTTCTTCCTATATCCCCCCAAATTTGGCTGTAGCTTGGCCTGGTCAAATTTCGCTGAATAGGAGTACTTTTTTGATTAAATTGATTCTGAAATGAAGAAGTATTAGCACCATTCGCAAACTTTCC
>CAZXTH010000089.1:0-10735 GCA_964643585.1 uncultured Pseudoalteromonadaceae bacterium | reverse complement strand
GCAACATAGTCGCCAGTGATAACGCTAACGCCTCTGCTGAGGAGTCAGCTTTATTCCGGGCCGGAGCAGTCTGAATCATAATGGCTTTTACTGCCTGCCGCCCGCTATGCTGATTTAATTTAACAATGGCTTCGCGGGCTTGTTGCATAAAATCAAGTGCGGCAGCACGGCCTTGCTCATTTGCAGAAGCCAGCCCGAAAACCGGGTTACCAGCCAGCGCATTCATAATGCCGGGGATACAGGTAAAAACATAATCCCATGCCGACGATACATTTTTAAGAAACCAGTCATCATCATGCGGATGCAGCTTCCCTAAAAACGGATGTTCCAGCCCTTTCAGATTTGGTAATGCTTTTAGCTCGTTATAATAAGCAGCTTCCAGTGCAGCATCCCAGCCACTGTGATTCGGCGATGCAGCATAAGCACCAAGGTAATATTTCATATCAGACTTCCAGAGCAGGATAATTCAGGATTGACGCTCAGTTTACTCATCCGGCCCGGTACAGGTAAATACCAGATGCCGGCGCATATCTTTCAGCACTATGCCTTTTTTCAGCAATAAACCACTTAGCTTTTTCTGCCATAGCAGCAGATGTGGCTGCGCAGCGTCCAACAAAGCATCATCCGTAAACTGCAGCCGTACCAGCAACGATCCGGGAAACGCTTCATACTCCATACTAAACCAGCACTGCAGCACTCCAGGCAATTCAGCCTGTGCTTGCTGTTCCAGCATAGTGACTACCGCCATCACCGCAGCTTGTTGTTTTTGCTGTACTACAGAAAGCTTTTTCATCAGTCATCTTTTTTGTTACTTAACATTGCCGGTATTTTAATGCCGGACAGCCCAGGAAGAAAGCTTATCTGTAAAGCAACTGCCGCTTGCAAAAGGTAGGTCAAAGGTAGGTTTAATTTGTAAAACAGAACCCCTAACATGCGAACCGGCAATCTCTAAACATCATCAGGCGAGGTAGTAACGTGGCTTTCAAAAAAATTGCTGATCATACTAACGGGTTCTATATTCCTTGTGTGTCTTTATTCGGGCCAGGCTGCTCTAACGAAATAGGCGCCAGAGCTAAAGGACTTGGTGTTACTAAAGCGCTTATCGTTACTGATGAATGGTTATATAAGCAGGGTCTTGCCCAGAAAATAGCCGACAATCTGGCAGCTTCGGGCCTAAACAGCCATATTTTTCCCGGCGCAGTACCGAATCCGACTGATACTAATGTTCATGATGGTGTAGACGAATTTAATAAACATCAATGTGATTTTATTATTTCACTCGGTGGTGGCTCATCGCACGACTGTGCCAAAGGTATTGGGCTGGTCACTGCCGGTGGCGGCCGTATTAGCGATTACGAAGGCGTCGATAAAAGCAGTGTAACCATGACACCAATTATTGCTGTGAATACTACTGCCGGTACAGCTTCAGAAATGACCCGTTTCTGTATCATCACCAACACCGAAACGCATATTAAAATGGCGATTGTAGACTGGCGCTGTACACCGGTTATTGCCATGAATGACCCTAAATTAATGATTGGCAAACCGGCAGCACTTACTGCCGCTACCGGTATGGATGCATTGACCCATGCGGTAGAAGCTTATGTTTCAACTGCCGCCACTCCGATTACTGATGCCTGTGCAGAAAAAGCTATCCGCATGATTTCAACCTGGTTACGCCCGGCAGTAGCCAATGGTG
This sequence comes from uncultured Pseudoalteromonadaceae bacterium, assembly GCA_964643585.1. Taxonomy (GTDB): domain Bacteria; phylum Pseudomonadota; class Gammaproteobacteria; order Enterobacterales; family Alteromonadaceae; genus Alishewanella. The sequence goes on along the minus strand of CAZXTH010000089.1, from coordinate 9,036 downwards.
AAAATATTGAAGCCCGTGATGCCATGAGCTACGCGCAATATCTGGCAGGTATGGCGTTTAATAATGCTTCTCTGGGTTATGTACACGCTATGGCTCACCAGTTGGGCGGCTTCTACAACCTGCCTCACGGTGTCTGTAATGCGGTATTACTGCCGCATGTCTGCGAATTTAATATGATTGCCTGCCCTGACCGTTATGCTGATATTGCAGAGCTAATGGGGGTAGATACTACCGGCCTGACAGTCATGGAAGCGGCTGCCGCAGCAGTAGACGCCATTCGCGACCTCAGTCGCTCGGTCGGTATTGTTTCCGGCTTGTCTGTACTTAACGTTAAAGAAGAAGACTTTACGGTAATGGCAGAAAATGCCCAAAAAGATGCCTGTATGCTAACCAACCCGCGTAAAGCCAATTTACAGCAGGTTATTCAGATATTTAAAGCAGCTATGTAAGACAGGTCCAACGCTAACAAAACCCGGCCACCTGCCTGCAGGTGGCTTTTTGTTCTTAATAATGCGCATATCCTTTTCCCTGCCTCTTATTTCAAGCGTCTTACTTCATCAAAATGGATACTATAATATCCAAAATATGGAAATAAAGACTATAATAGACACTATTATATCCAAAAGTATCCACCTTAACAGATGAAGCGTTTACTTCTTAGCGACAGTGATATCCAAAAAGCCTTTGCAGAACATCTGCGTAAGCTGAGAGAACAAGCAAAACTGTCACGTGAAAACCTGGCAACACGCAGTACAGTTCCGGCAGCAACGATTAAGAAATTTGAACTGACAGGGCAAATTTCATTTCGCCAGTTACTGCTGCTATGGCAATCATTAGATGATTTAAAGCGGCTTTATGCATTAACGCAACCAGCACCGGCAAGTTATGCTATTCCTGCCTCAATAGAGGAAGTACTGAAAGATGAATTTTAAGCCGACTCAGAAACTGGAAGTCGTACGTACATTGCAGTCGGGTGCTAAAGTACCCGTTGGTGTACTGGCACAAAACAAGCAAGGCGTTTTCTTTCAATACGACCAGCATTACCTGAACCACTTTCACAATGTGTCACCTTTTACCCTTGATGCTGATCGCTCAATTCAACCTGCTCCTAAAGTGCCTCACGCAGGATTACACGGTGTATTTGCAGATGCACTTCCTGATGGCTGGGGATTATTACTGCAAGATCGTATATTCCGGCAACACGGTATCTTACCCGCTAATATTACGGCAATGGATCGTCTGGCATTGGTTGGTGCCTCGGCTCTTGGCGCATTATCTTTCAGCCCGGAGTCTAAATATACTGACCGCATTGAAAGAGAAATCAGCTTCGACAAACTGGGGTTACATGCCCAGGCTATTTTTGACGGTCAAACCGAAGATATATTGGCAGAGCTGGTGGCAACGGGCAGCTCAGGCGGTGCCAGACCTAAAGCACAACTCTATTTTAAAAACGGAAACACCCAACACTGCCGCACCATTCCCGGACCAGACGATGAAGCCTGGCTGGTTAAATTTACCTCAGCCAAATTAGCATTAGGCCATGAAGAAGGTTTATGCGAAGCCGCTTATTTAAGCTTAGCTGGTATGGCCGGGCTTAACCCGCCACAATGGACCCTACTGGATGCCCCTCAACGCTCAGGTGCAAAAAAATGGCTGGCACTAAAACGTTTTGACTATATACATAACCCAAACGGGTTACCCGGCAGATTACACCTGCATAGCGCATGCGGCCTGTTAGATGCAGATTTCAGAGCCCCCAGTTTAGATTACGAAGACCTGATTAAAGCCAGCAGCATACTGTGTAAATCGCCAGCAGTGGGCCAATTACAATTTAAAAGAGCCCTGTTTAATCTGCTGGTATGTAATCAGGATGACCATAGTAAAAACTGGGCTTTTCTGCAAAATGACAAGGGAGAATGGCAACCCGCACCTTTTTATGATGTCACTTTCAGTCCGCATCCCTTTGCTGAACATGCCACATCATTTGCCGGTTTCGGCAAGCAGCCACCACTAAAAGCATTACAAAAGCTGGCCGATGCAGCGGGTTTTACCCGTTGGTCCATTGCCAGGCAAAGTATTAAAGAGATGATCGAGGTGATAACTGAATTCAGTACTATTGCTAATCACCTGGGAGTAAACGCCAACACAACAACATTAATTAACAGGCAACTGCTGCAATCCTGCAAAAATGTCAGCGACATTATCAGCTAGGAGCGATTACCAGAACATTCACGCATCCCACTGCAATTGCAGTTGCTGACGCCAGTGGTTCAAAAACGGGCTTTCGGTCTGGTAACTGAATATATCTGCAGCATAATGCAATGCGGCGTCCCGGTATCCGGCATTCAGTAGTGTTTCAAACTTCAGGAAATCGGCATCGACATCAACCAGTAACCGGTAAGGCCGCGAACCAAGCATGCCGTTCAGCAGACGACGCAGCTTCGACAGCTCCGTTTTCAGTGTTCCAGTGGTAACAGTTTTGCTGCCATACAATGCCAGATGCAGTTGCTCCAACGTGACCCCGGCCGGATGCAAACTCAGTATCATCAGTATTTCCATTTGGCGTGGTGTTACGGCTAATGTTTTAGTGTTGAAACAGATTTTAGGATGCCCGGATGATCTTATGTATAACGTCTGCTTTTTCAGCTCAAACATCGACTGGCGAATCATTCTGGCGCAGTGTTCCGCCGCAATAATGCCAAAGCTGTTATGCCGTGTAAGCTTGGTTGACAAATCCACCACGCCCAGCACTTTCTGTGAGAAAGGATCTCTGATAGGTGCTGCATAGCACACCCAGTCATGCACTGTTTCCATCATATGCTCATCAGAAATAACACAACTGGACAACCCGGTTCTCAAAGACAATGCCAGTGCATTGGTTCCAACGGATTCTTCACTCCATTGTCCGCCAGCAGTGAAATTTACCTTTTCAGCTGCACTTCTCATGGTGCGGCTCGCTCTGGACCAGATAATTGAACTACCGGCATCAGCTACTGCCAGCACCATATTGGTTTGCTCAGAAATGCTATTTAGCTCATAAAGACAATTTTGTACGCTGGTAATCAGTGCAGTATCAGGCCGGCTTTTAAGCAAAGGTGCAGCAGTAATAATCTTATTATTAAGCAGTGAATGACTACGCTGGCGGGAAGCAATGACACTCTGTTCAAGGCGTTCAGCAGCTGGCTTTACCAGGCAAATGCTGTTGCGGATAGCACGAATATCCGGCAGTTGCTTGTGCTGTCGGGATGCGGTTTGAGATTTCGCCATGCTACCCCCAGAAACATTTCAAATATGACTAACAATACTGTCCGGCCACCCAGCCACTGCTCCAGGCCCACTGGAAATTATAGCCGCCGAGCCAGCCGGTTACGTCTGCCACTTCGCCGATAAAATACAGACCGGGTTGTTTTTTTGTTTCCATCGTTTTGGACGACAGTTCATTGGTATCCACCCCGCCAAGAGTCACCTCTGCAGTACGGTATCCCTCTGTACCATTGGGTTTAAACACATACTGTTGCAGGCTGTCGGCCAGATGCTGAATACTTTTTGGATTCAGTGCTTTTAATGGCTGATTCTGGAAAACATGCAGCTGCTGCAGTTTCTCCACCAATCGCTTTGGCAGAATACGCGCTAAAGTGGTCTTTAGCTCCTGTGCCGGATGTTGCTGCTGTTGCTCAGTTAATAACGCAACCAGATCCTGATTCGGCAACAGGTTAACTTTTAATTCTTCACCCGGTTGCCAGAAACTGGAAATCTGCAAAATAGCCGGGCCGCTTAATCCCCGGTGAGTAAACAACATATCTTCAGCAAATACAGTGTCATCAGCCTCGGCAGTAACCGGTAGCGAAACACCGCTGATCTCCTCAAACACGGCTTTGTCTGCCGGTTGCCAGGTTAATGGCACCAGACCAGCCCGAACAGGTAATACGTTTAAACCAAACTGCTCCGCCAGCTGAAAACCGAAAGGTGTGGCACCTAGATTCGGCAGACTGAGGCCGCCGGTAGCTACCACTAGGCTCTGGCAACGGCGTGAAAGCTGCGGCGTATCAAGCTGATAACCACCCTCTGCCAGTGCAGTTACCTGCGAAATATCCTGCTGTAATGCAATCTGCACTCCGGCTTTATCACATTCCCGCTGCAACATATCGACAATATCTTTGGCGCTGTCATCACAAAACAGCTGGCCCAGGGTTTTCTCGTGGTAACGGATGCCGTATTGCTGTACCAGCGCAATAAAATCCCACTGGGTATAGCGGCTTAATGCCGATTTACAAAAATGCGGATTTTGCGACAGATAATTTGCCGGGCTGGCATAGATATTCGTGAAATTACAACGGCCGCCACCGGACATCAGGATCTTGCGGCCAATCCGTTTGCCATTATCCAGCACCAGCGTTTTACGGCCACGTTTTGCCGCTTCAATGGCGCAAAACAAACCAGCAGCACCCGCTCCCAGCACGATAACATCAAATTGCTGCACTGACTGCTTCACCGGGTTATTCCTGCCTGATAGCCTGCCAGCAAATGTTGCCAGTCATCGGGTTGCCAGTGAAATACTGCAGCTTTACCCTGTTCTTTCAGCAGAGAGCGTTGCAACCGGGCCAGATTCTGTTGCATCCACTCCCCGGCAGGGCGGCGCTGGCATTTGTCAAAATCGATCAGCCAGATTTTACCGTGCTTATCCAGCAAAATATTATGGCAGTTTAAATCGGAGTGGTAGACACCTTTATTGTGCATAGCAGCAATCGCCCGGCCTGTCAGTTGCCACTCTTCAGCCGTTAAAGAACGTTGCAGCAGCACATGCGCTAAATCTTCGCTGTCAGGAATACGTTCAATCAGTAAATCTGCCCGGTAAAATAAACCGGAACGGACATAACGGGCCGCACAGGGCTTAGGCACTGGTAAGCCCTGCTCTGTCATCCATTGTAACAGTGAGAACTCTTGCATTGCCCGGCTGGCGGTTACCGGCTGATACCAGAACTGGTCTTTCAGCAGTTTGCCAATCAGGCCTCCCCGATAATAATGCCGCAATACCATATCCAGCTGCTGATAACGGATAAACCAGGCAGTGTTACGGCCGGAGGAGCTACCGGTAACGGCCTGTTGTTGTTGCCAGTATAGCGGGTTGAAATAATCGGCATTGACGCCGCTGAAATATGCCGGCTGCCACCAGAATACTTGTCCGTCCTCCTGCTGTTGCCGGTATGTCATGTTCACTCCTGCCAGTTGTTCGATAGCTGCCAGCGTACGGGCTGTAGCCCCTTGCTGCTGCTGATAAAACTGCTGTGCCTTTTGCCCCTGGGCCTGGCGCTCGGTATGATCGGTAAACAGCATCAGGCTGTTTGCTACCAGTGATGGCACATCAGCAACCCAGTTAACGGCCTGTTGTTCTGCCAGCTGTTTATAAGCTTCGGCAAAATTAAAAATATGCGGCCCGCTTTGTACTGGCCTGCCAAAACATATTGCCTCCAGCGGGTTATGCCCACCTCGCGGGATCAGACTACCACCGATAAACACCACATCTGCCAGGCTGTACCAGGCCAGCAGCTCACCCATGGTATCGCCCAGCAATACGGCAGTACCGGCCTGCGGCAACTGCCCGCTGCTGCGGGTAATATAAGGCAATGCAGCTTGTCTGATTAAAGCTTCAACAGCGGCGAAACGCTCCGGATGGCGGGGTACCAGAATCAGCAACAGTTGTGGTAATTGTTGCCGCAGTTGCTGAAATGCCTGCAACAGCATTTCGTCTTCACCGTCATGAGTACTGCCTGCAACCCACACTGGCCGGCCTTGCAAATATGGCCTGATACTGTCTGCCAGCTGTTGCACAGTTGCCGGCACGGCCATTTCAAACTTAAGATTACCGGTTACCTGGCTGGCGCCTGTCAGCCCTAGCGCCTTAAAACGGCGGGCTGTAGCGTTATTTTGCGCCAGCAACAAACTGATGCTCTGCAACAGCGGCTTGCTGAACCAGTAAAAACGCCGGTAACCTCTGGCGGAGCGGGCCGATAAACGGGCATTAACCACCACTGTCGGAATTTGCCGCTGCCGGCAGCCACGTAACAGGTTAAGCCATAATTCAGTTTCCAGTACGATTAATAAACGCGGCTGCCATTGACTTAGCCAGCGGCTGATAGCATCTGGTGTATCAAAAGGCAGATAACAGTGAAATACCTGCTCGCCAAAAGCGGCCTTAATCCGTGCCGAACCGGTTGGTGTAGTACAGGTAACCACTACCGGCAACTGCGGGTACTGCGCCAGAATACGTTTAATCAGCGGAGTGGCAGCCACTACCTCACCCACTGATACCGCATGGATAACTATGCCGCCCTTAGCCAGCTTTGGTACCTTGCTAAATGCCAGCCGTTCAGAAAAGCGCTGGCGGTAGCCCGGATCTTTACGGGAACGCCATAACAAATAGGCCATTACCGGCAGTAACAGCAAATACCACAATACAGAGTAGAAAAAGGAAGCGATCAACGTTTTGCCTGTAAGGTTTTCAGCCAGCCATAATGTTTTACATTATGCCGTAAGTTGCGCCATAAAAAACTGATACGGTTACGGTAAAACAGCCTGCGATTTACTTTAGTATCATTTTTACCGGCGATATCACTGTCAAACGCAAACTCCGCCCGAAACAAAAAAGGTTCAATGCCTACCGCTGGCATGCCGGTTTGCCAGCTATGCTGTAGCATCACATCTACCGGACGGTCAAAAGGTAATTGTTGTAACAACCTTTCAGCACCTGCGTAGCTGACAGCTTGTGCCAGCGTTGCTATCGGATTCTTACTGTAGGTTACCCATTCAAATGATCCCAGAGACTGGCGCTGAATAACCGGTTGTTTTTTATAAGGTGCAGCCAGTTTCAGATATTGCCAGTTGGCCGGTAAGGCAGACAATGCCTGTAATAAGGCCGTCAGATCCCCTTCCAGAATAAAGTCATCTTCCAGAATAAGCGCAAAATCGAGCTGCTGTTCAATAATTTTCTGCCAGCACCAGATATGGCTGATAAAACAGCCTTTTTCTGCCGGTTTCAGCATTTTGTAGTAGTTACGGTGATTGTGCTCTGCGGAATAATACTGGTTCAGCTGCTGCTCCGTCATTATCCGGCCATCGGCAGCACTCACCCTTTCGACCGGTAACTGCGGCCAGGCAGCCAGTTGCTCCACGGCATGCTGATAACGTGCAGTGGAACGATCCAGGTTGATAATAAAGACTTTAAATTTCATCGGCAAATCAACAATCGCTGACTATCAGCGCCAGTTTTCAGAAACCCAGGCCGCTGGCAATACCCGCCGGTACCATTTACCACTGCGCCCTTCAATCACATCCGGCGGGTTAGGCTTGCCATGAAAAATAACAATCTTGGCGCCAGCAGGAACCTCTGCAGGTTTAAACCAGCTTAAAATACCCTTTGGCATACAATGGCGTTTAAAACTGACACACCATTCTTCCGGCCAGTATTGCAATTTTCCTTGTTTCGACAAGTTTTGCGTAACAAACTCCTGCTCGTTGCGCACTTTTTCCAACTCACGCTCTGTATGATTTTTTAAAAGATCAATTAAATCGCTGTGAGCACCAGCAGTAAAACGGTAAACCGATGTATTGCCGGTATCATCCTGTTTGTCCCACTCTTTGATAACCAGAAACGGGATTTCAGGTGAGATATCAAAGAAACAACCGATGTCATCAACAATTACGACATCCAGATCGATAAATAAGGTTGGGCCGGAGATATCATAAAGCGGATTGGCAAAACTGGTGACTTTCAGCCAGCCATGCAGCAAAGTCCAGGGCTGCCGCTGATCAAAATCAGCAAACCCTACCTGAGGAATATCGTGGGTTTCAATATGGGCATCAATACCTGCTGTGTTATCTGTCAGGCAGATAAAACGGAACGGGCGTTTCAGATGCCGGTTTACCATCGAGTACAGCTTGTTAACATACTCAGCCCCGTATTTGGAACCCCATTTGATGCAAAGAACATTTACAGCCTGCATATCCGCCCCGTTGTAGTACAAATTCTTTGATATACTTTTGTTAAAACAAATATCACTCAGGAACAAACCGGCATCTTATCACAATGCCAACTAACAGCATCTTAAAAGACAGCTTTTATAGCTTGTTTTTATGCGCTTTGTTAAACTTATCGCCTTGCCGCGCCAGCCCCGAAGGCCTGAACTGAGGATGTTTATGAAACCGGAAACCAGCTTTATTGCCGCCCTGAACAGACACCGGGAGGTGTTTGCCACTGCAGAACAATACACCAATCAAGTAATAAAACTGTCAGAAGTTGTATTAGCCAGCCTGCGGCGCGGTGGTAAAATTGTGTTTATGGGTAATGGCGGCAGTGCAGCAGACAGCCAGCATCTGGCAGCAGAGTTTATGGTTCGCTATAAAGCAGAACGAGGCCCGCTGGCATCCATCGCTCTCACAACTGACACCTCTATTCTAACCGCTCATGCCAACGACTATCATTTTGACACCGTTTTTGAACGTCAGGTCCGCGGGCTGGTCACAGACAAAGATGTGGTAATCGGCCTGACAACGTCGGGCAAAAGCCGCAACATTAATCTTGGTCTGGCTGCAGCCAGGGAAATCGGTGCCTATACCGTGGCACTGACAGGCCGCGATGGTGGTGAAGTGAAAGAAATAGCAGAATTACCTATTATTATTCGTTGTGACGAAACTGCCCGTATTCAGGAAGTACATATGTTTATCGGCCACTGGTTGTGCGAAGTCCTGGATCAACTGCTGGCAGATAATCCATTATGATCGATTTCAACAAACTACAGAACTTATCCCGGGCTTCAGTACTGGTGGTTGGCGATGTAATGCTCGATCGCTATTACAGCGGAGATTCTGAGCGTATATCTCCTGAAGCACCGGTACCGGTGGTACGGGTCAGTGCAATTACCGACAAAGCCGGCGGCGCCGCCAACGTAGCGCGGAATATTGCCCACCTCGATGGCAAAGTTGCGCTGCTGGGTATTATCGGCGAAGACAACGAAGGCCAAAGCCTGCAACAACTGCTGC
>CAZXTH010000088.1:0-10764 GCA_964643585.1 uncultured Pseudoalteromonadaceae bacterium | reverse complement strand
GCCTGGGTAAAGCCGAATACGAAGAAAACGAGTTTAAGAGCACCTCTGTTACCCACAAAGGCAGTGAGCTGGATGGCAAACGTGGTGTGGTACTGGACGCCGCAGGTGATGCTCTGATAGAAGGCTCATCGGTCAACAGTGACGAGGGCACGATTTACGTTAAAGCGGGTGGCGATATCACCGTACGTGATGTAATTGACCGCTACGAAGAGCAAAGTAAATCGGTACAAGGCAGCGCGGAAATCAGCGTTGTGGTGCAGCATCAGGCAGTGGAAGTGGCTAAAGCAGCCATGGCAGTGGATGATGCCAAAGACCTGGTTAAACAGGCAGAAGCGGATTATCGCAAATACAAAAAAGAGCGCGACGCGCTGGAAGAAACCCTTGCCAAACTGGAGCAGGATTACCAGAACAAGGTGCCGGGTGTTACTTACAGTGATATTAACGAGCTAAAAGCCTTGCTGGGTGATATCAAAGACGATGAAGCCTGGTATCTGGCGGGGATTGCCAGCGCTACTGCAAATTTGGTTAGTAAAACCACCTTGCTGATTCAGCAAACGGCTGCCGCAGCACAAAGTAGTGCCACCTATGGCTTTAATGCCGGCTTGCAACTGGCGATTACCGGCAGTGAAAGCCAAAGCCAGACCACTGCCACCACCTCACAAGGCAGCAACATCACCGGCCAGAATATTCTGCTGATGACCGGTGAAGAGGGTAAAACAGGCAATATCACGATTCAGGGCAGTGTGGTTGAGGCAGACCAGGCACTGGCGATTGCCACCAACACCCTCAATGTGCTGGCCGGACAAAGTACCCTGCAAAGCCAGAATAGCCAGCAGCAGGCCAGTATAGTGATATCGCAAACGGTCTGGGGCGCGGCAGGCGGGCCATCGGTCAATGCCAGTTACAGCAACAGCCAAAACAGAGACCAGCAGACCACCCATACCAACAGCAGCTTAAGCGGCGATACGGTAACCATTATCACCAAAGGCGATGCCAATATTATTGGTGGCAATATCCATGGGGATACCAGCGTAGCCATGACCATTGGTGGTGATTTGCGCCTGGAGTCGGTGCAGGACAGAGCCAGTGGCAGCAGCCAGGGCTTTGGTATCAGTGGCGGTATGAGCTTTGGTGGAGACTTTACCAATAAAAACGGCGCTGCCGCTAACAGCAAAGAAGCCAAAACGACCAGTATTGGTGGCACCAATGGGGTAGCCGGGGTTAATGGTGGCCTTAACGCCAGCAGTGGCCGCTACCAAAGCAGTGAAACGGTGTTAAGCAGCATTACCGGTAGTGAAGTCGACATTAATGTAACAGGCCACACCGAGCTGATAGGTGCACTGATTGCAGCAAGGGATGAAGATGGAAACGATACCGGCAAACTGACCTTCAGCACCGACAGCCTGAATATCGAGCATTTAAGCAACCGAAGCTACAGCAGTAACCAAAGTGCCGGTGTCAGCGCCAATGTGGCGGTAAGCAGCCAGGCTAATGCTGGCAACCCGACACAAAGCAATACCGACTTGGCGCTGAACAGTAGCAATTACAGTTATCAAAACAACAGCAGCCAGAGCCTGGACAAAACCTTAGCCACTATCGGCCAGGGTAGTCTCAGTGTAGGTGGTGAAGCGGTTAACCCGGAAGGGCTGAACCGGGATATCAGTAACCTGACCAAAGATATCTACGACGTAGACCGTCAGCAGGGCAATATTGAGCTGACAGTAGACCACAGGCTGCTTAGTGAAGATGGCCGTAAGCAGATTGCTGAAGATGTTAAACGAACAGAGATTCTTGGCGACTCTTTGATAGACCTGGCAAAAGTCAGTGTATCGGTTACCGGCTCGGATGAAGGTGAAACCTCACTGCGTGACCATATCGGTAATAAACAGGACTATTTCACGGCCACCAAAAACTTCACCCAGAATGCCGATAATGCCGAGCATATTGCTACTTTAGGTAATGACAATGCTACGCCTGAGCAAAAACAGGCGGCTTACACGGCACTGGCAAACAGTATTGCCCAGCAGATGGGAGTGAGTCCAACAGAAGCCCTGGTGTTGATGGAGAATGACCCGCAGTTTGCTGGGGTGCATTCGCGGGATACGGGTAATCTCTATATCAACGACTTGGCGCATAACAGTGCCGGTGAAGCCGTGAATACTGTAGGACATGAAACCCAGCATTACCTGGATAACCAGCAAAATCCGAATGCCAGTCAGAGCACGGAGTATAAAGCCAACCGCGAGAATTATGCGGACATTATGGGTAACGCTACAGAGGACTACCTGAAGTTTAATTTCGCGCAGAATGACTATAGCCTGGCAGGGAATAACAACCATAGTATGGGAACGACTCTGGATGAGGCATTAAGAAATCAGCAGATAGTTAATAATAACAATAAGACATATGGACAAGAGTACATTGATAAGCTGGACTATCGCTACCTTTCACCTGCAGAGCAAGAGTTGGCTTCTAAGTTAGCTCAGGAAAGTGGTGGACGCTTTACTGTTCAAGAAATGGCTGATGCATTGCGTCATACTCTTAGCTTGCCGGAGGGAGAGCAATACCCTGCCGGACAAACGGCTTATGTACTGGATACAGCGAGTGCAACAGGAGATACTCTGAAATACCTGGATGGCAGTGAAGGGCGTCTTATTGTTACTCAGGATGAAGAAGGTAATGCGCGGTATATTGTGCAAGACATCAGTCGTATTCCTCTGAATGAGGAAGCAAAGGCTTATATTAAAGAACAGGATTTAGGCTATAGCTTTTCTGAGCCACTACAATCTTCCGGTAACAATTATCAGGAACCTATTTGGGATTACAGAGGCGCTGGCAGTCTTGCTATGGCAACGGGACTGTCTTTTAACCTGGATACCGTTGATACCCGAACTATCTCTCAGATAGATCATGATCTGGAAAAGTTAAACTTTGGCATGGCAAGTTTGGTTGGTGCGCCAATTTCAGGCACTGCATCAGTGTATGCTCTGGGAGGAAGAGGTACTTTGGGAGTGCTGGGGACGGCAGTGGGTTTTGATATTGCGGGCCAGACAGTGCAAGGTGGTGAATACCGGCCAGGGCAAACCGTTTTAGCTGCCCAGACTGCATTGACACTTGGGCCTTTAGCCAGCTCTTCATGGGGGTATAATGCCGCATTGGGGGCGGTTGCTGGAGGCAGTAATGTGGCGACAAATAATTTCTATTATGATGAAAATAAATCTGTCTTGCAGGGGGCATTACTGAGTGGGGCCTTTGGTTTAACCGGGACAGTTCTCGGGAATCATGTTTCTAGTTCGCTTAAGGATATGCCGTCTTCTGTTGTCATTCCTTATTTCCAAACGCCAGCCGCAATTACAGTAACGTTACCTGCAGCGGCTACGGTTGGTAAGAATGTGGAAACAGTGATTCAGAATATACCTGCATTTATTCCGCTGTCGGATGTGAAGCCTAAATCTGATACAGAAAGAGGAAAAAAGTAAAGTAATGGGGAAGAATAAATTCACATGGAAAGCATTTTGGACAAGGCAATTAAGAGTATATGTACCAACTCTCCCCATATTAGTTTTTATGTGGAATGGTGTTGAATATGGCCGGGTCATACATGAGTACTTTGGTTGGGCATTTGAGGGGTATGGCGCACCTCAGCAACACTGGTATCGAGTGATTACAAGTGGGTTTATTCTCTTAGGGCTATTTGGAACTCTTATTGACGCGATGAATACATGGCACTACATAAAAAATCCACATGAAATTCCTAAAGACGATGAGGATATACCCAAATAATATAGGTGTTGCAGGGGTAATGTGCAGTAATACATTATCATAATGATTAAAATATCCCCTCACTGGTAGACATCTGGGTGATCATGGTCAGTATTAGGCTGTCAGTGAGATGTTATTGCTTTTGTGTCATAGGACTAAAATGTAACTCATTCATGAGCTGATAAAATATCGGTGAATTATATGATTAGGAATTTTTTATGGCCATCTGAGATTTTTTCTAAAAAAATTCGTTTTTCTATTCTTGCGGTGTTCATTTTTTGCTTTTTTTTATTGCTATTTTTTAAATATTCTCGTGTTGAATGGGATAGAGATTTTACTCTAAATATAATTGTTTTTATTTATAGTGTTATTGTTAGCTACGGCTTTTTATTTGATAGGATAATTCCTACACCGCCAGCGTCGAGTGCGTTTGATAGATTAAACACAGAACTACAATATGTTAGGTTGATAATATTTTTATCTAGTATGATTTTGCTATTTTTCCTAACTTTCAAAGGGGGCTGGCTGTAGGATTGTTATCCTGTCCCGTTCATATCGTTTGCATGATTTTGGCGGGTAAAAACAACCTGATTTTGTTGGATATTTCATCAATCTCTGGTTATTAGTGGTAAGAAATCTGGCAACTTAGCCGGATGTTTTTATGACATTTAATAAATGTGGCCAAGTAGCACTTCTGTATTTAAAGGCACCATAATGATGGTGCCTTGCATACACCAACTGTTAGTTATTAAAAGCGGTATCTGGCAAGAAAAGTCAGGTTGTCGGCATCCAGTGTGAAACCTTCCAGTAATTCAGCTTCTGGTAACACAACATACTCCAGCCCAAAAGACCAATTCTGTGTGGGGGAAAACTCAACGCCTGCCCCGTATGCAAAGCCACTTTCTTTCTCTGAGACGCTTGCTGAAAGCCCTTGATAGTGAACAGATAGTTCGTACTTGGTGTTATGGAAACCCGCTAATCCATATACTGTGAATTGTTTGCTTAGAGGATAAGAGCCTTTGATATAAGCGGACAGGCTATTTTTGGCGTCTATGGTAAGTACCGTGCCATCATCTTCTGTTTCGCTGTAGTCTTTGATACCTAAATCTGCCCGCCCTTCGATAGAGATATACTGATTAAATTTGTAGCCTGTTGCAACGCCAAGGGAGCCCATATCTCCGGTTCCGGTATCAGATTCCAGCGAGTGCACATTATATTGGGCGCCGACATAAAAACCGCGCTGATTTTCAGCACAAACGTGTGATGCCACTCCTGTAGCCAGAATGATTCCCAGAACTGATCTTTTCAACATACTACTTCCTTAATACAGTATTTCAGAAAGCCGATTTTTATCACTTTTAAAACAAATACTCAAATTAATTAAATAGTGTTGTAAAGATGATTTTTGTGGTTAGGATTTTTGTTTTATGAGAAATTACAGGTTACTGTTTAATCAATAAGTTATTGTTATGAAAGTGCTATCAATAGTATTACTTGCTTTTGTGCTCTTAATCAGCTGCGCTCCAATTACACCATCTCAGCAGAAGATGTCACTTAAAACAGAGGCTCCGCAGGTTAAAACAAGTGATAAAGAAAATGTTGCTGCAGATAGGAAGCGATCTCCGCAGGCTCCTGTGCCGGAAACAGGATTGCCCAATTTACCTATAAAAAAATCTGTGGATATCTTTAGTTATGCCTCAAAACTCAGGAATGAGTGTATGTTGCTATTTAGCTACACAGGTGTGATTTTACGCCAGACACATGGAGATGTCATTAGCACTTTCCAACAGAATGTTAAAGAAAATGGTAATGATGCAGTTTATAAGTTAAAAGGGATTCAGAGTAAATCTACTGAAATAGCTGAAGGGAACTTTGATCGCCCTCTATTAGTTTTCAATAGTTCGGAAGAATTTTTACTCGATATGGAGCAGAGTATAAGAGACTGCAACCACTCAATAGTGAAAATGATAGACTCTGTTATTAATAATGATTTCTTTATTGGTGAGAGTGGCTTATCTGAAAGTGATAGGATTGCACGTGCTGAATCATTTTTATTTCCTCAGTTAAGAGCATTGCTGATGACGTATACCTTTGAAGCTGCTGAATATGAGGGATTTGATACTTGGTTATCTGCTCAGCACCGCTTTGTTTTGTTAATGCAGCATATTTATCAGACTTTGATAGTCGTTACTGAGGGGCATTTAAATATAAAAGAAATGCCTGATAAAGATTACTTCAGTAATGCACTGGTAATGTATTCAACATTAAAAGAAAATTCGGTTAGAGAAGTCACTATGTTGTCAGGTATGTCTCTTTTGCTAAGGCTAGCTGAGCGTGAGACAGAGGGTAGCACATCAAAAATAAGCAGCTCAGGATTACAATATGATACTGAGAGGTTACTGAGTGAGTTTGACCAAGCATATAGCTTATTATTGATGGAATTATCTAAGAATACTATAGATTATGAGGTGGTTAACTCTGTATTGTTAGAGGCGATAAAGGAAACAATGGTGCATGAAGTTAGCCGGACGGAGTATCGTAAAAAGTATATGATGGAACTAATCAATATGATTCAAGCTGCTGTTAAACAGAAAAATATTTGAGTAGGAGTATCTGTGCACAAATTTTATTTAGTATTTATATTTTCGTTTATTGTGTCCGGTTGCAGTTTGCTGCCTGCGGAAGAACGCTTTTACAGTAAAAAAGAATTATTTAATCGGTCAGAAATATATCAGACCGATATAGTGTCAGATGGCGATGAGGTTTATTTTTTTCTACAAGCAAGAGATGTTAATAGTGCTTCTGATGAGAAGACTACATTAATGGCAACCATTATTGAACTGGATGATCAGACAGTGCTTTCACTTCCGGTTATAGTTTCGCCTGTGTATGTAAATAAACTGGAGAAATTTCAGGCAGAGTGGTGTATTGGCAATGCAAATCAGGAAGCAAAAATAGGCTGTAAAAGAAATGCTCAGCAAATTGCAAAATACTACTCAACTCTTAATACAAATCAGCCGTCAGCAAGGTTTATGGACAGCTTCAAAATAAAAGGGCAGCAATCCATAGTTTTTTCTTCAGGTAGTAAGAAGCTAAAAGTGCTGTTATATCAATCTCAGTGGGCTGGAAGGGGATATCTGGCAACGTTTGATATTGATAATTTAGAGTTTATACCGGGAGAGTATTATTTCTATTTCAATGTGGAAAGGGGTATAGGCGGATACGTTAGTAAAATTACAGCATGGGTTAAGTCTGGTATTGATGGTAATACTCTATGGCAGCAAGTCATAAATAAATAGTAGTAGTGAATTCATGAGCAGATATCAAGAAATAAGAACCAGACAAAAAAGGTTGTGGTGGTATTGCCTTGCGGTATTGTTAACTCTGGCGGTTCAGGCAAAGGAGTATTTACCGCCAGAGCCTCAACAAGTAAAAAAAATCTTGCAAGAGCTTGCTCCTACTTGGGAGCTTCTTTCCGATGATTTTGATAATAGTCCAGAGCTATTTATCGCTTTAGCTTATCGTTATGGTCGGGGAGTTGATATAGATATGGATATTGCTATGGCAATGTACATTTCTGCCGCAGAGAAAGGCGTAGCTAAAGCACAGAAAGATCTGATTGATCTGTTCCAGAAAGGGCAGGAAATCCAGCAAGATGTTACTAAAGCGCGTTATTGGGCAAAGATATATGCATCACAAAGTAAGCCGGCTATTGTGATGGCATTAGCAAACCTGTTTATGGAAGGACATCAGCATTTCCCGAAAAATCCGCAACGTGCGTTAGAGCTCTATCAGGACGCGGCATCAGAGGATTTTGTTGATGCGCAGATGAAGTTATTTGATATTTATACTCAAGGACAGGTTGTTCCTCAGGATTTAAATAAAGCTCGATATTGGCTCGAAAAAGCGGCTGAACAAAATGATCCACTAGCAATAGTAAAGCTTGGACTTGTATATCAGGAAGGTCGCGGTGTTGCGACAGATAATATTAGAGCTGTACAACTGTACCATAAGGCAGCTGAATTGGGGCTGTCGGAAGCTCAGTTATTGCTGGGTACTTATTATTCAGTAGGTAAATTTGTTGAACGGAGTGATACGGAGGCTGTGAAATGGTTTCGTTTGGCTGCTGTACAGAACAGTATGCATGCTCAGTTTCTGTTAGGTGTACTTTATGAATCAGGTTCAGGGGTAAATAAGAATTTATATCAGGCGGCTGAGTGGTATAGCAGGGCTGCCAACCAAGGGTATGATAAAGCCCAAGAGCAGTTAGCGAAACTGAATAAAAAGTATATGCCACTAAATATTGATGAGTTTGCTTATCGTCTGGTTAATTTGGCAGATCGTGATTTGCAACAGCTGGCAAAGAATTTTTATGAGCGGAATATTACTGATCCAGCTATTTTGGATTTGGTTGCCAGAACAGTATTACTGCGGTATGGCACGGATAATAGCTATACTGTTGATGCATTAGCCTGGTTATGCAAAGCTCTAGCGCAAAGCAACAACGCAAGGTACCGTCAGACATTGGAGTTTATAGTGGCTGAGGGAGGTTCATTTAAACTTAGGCGGCATGCCAGAGCGAGTTTAGATAAATTGCCTGTTGCGCAGGTAGAGCAATATCAAATTTCTGATTCGCAGGCATTGATGATTAGCAGCCATTAAGGTTTGTGTAACGACTAAGCTATAACCCGGATCTGGTGCAGCGAGGGTTACAGCATGATTTACCGCTGAATGCGCCGGAGCAGAGTGCGTTTTATGGTGGTGGCGAGAAGGGCTATATCGATTACCCGTTTACCGGGTAAGCTAACAAGTTCCCAGCTCCTGCAGAATGCTCAGGAGCTGGCTATCATCCAGATACCCCTGAATACTGCCAATCGATTTTAATTGCCCATCCAGCACAACGGTATAAGGTGTTGCTGCGATTCCACCAAGCTGTCGTAACAGGCGGTTGTCGGGCAGATAAGCTGGCAGAGTTATATTGTGCTGCTGCAGTATTGCCCGCAATTCGCGGCGATTACCGTTAATTCCCAACACCGCCATTCCTGCATTCGGGCAACGGGTCGTCAGTTGCTGCATATGCTGTAGTTGGCGTTCGCAGAAGCGGCAATCCGGGGCATAAAAAGTAAGCAGATAAGGTTTGCCTGTATTAAGCTGTTCAGCATGATTGCTATGCAGTTGCCGCAGTGGCTGATTAAAGTTTACTGCGGTGTTTTGCACTACTGTTGTTTGTGCTGTTGCCTGTGGCAGCAACAGCAAGCTTAATAACAGGTAAAGGTATTTCATCAGTTAAAACTCAGCTTTATACCGGCATACAGCTCTCGTCCGTGCAGCGGGCCGTAGATATAGGCTACATCGTAGTTGCCTTCAGCGTCGTACATCAATGGTGAACCGGATTTACGTGTCTGGGTATAGTTAAATAAGTTATTGGCACCGGCGTACACACTGGCTGTATCGTTCAGGCGGTATACCAGTTTAGTGTTAAACAGCGTATGGGCAGGGGCATTCAGCGGTTTAGGCTGTGTTCCGGCAGCATCATCAAAACCTTCGTAATTATAGTCACGCAGGTTACGGCTACCGTACCAGACGGCCGAGGCATTCAGTAACCAGCGGTCATATTCAAACTCCAGCCCGGCAGTAATACGTTGCTCTATCGGAGCAATAGCGTAGGAGTTCTTAAAGTTACGATCGTAGCTGAAGTTTTCGAGCGTGGTGTTCAGTAGCAGATAATCATTAACCTGATAACCCAGTACCAGATCGGTAGTAATTACCCTGGCTTTTTCGTCCAGCTGAGTCAGTACCGGCGTGCCATCTTCGGTTTCTTCCAGGCTGGCCAGGTTTTCTACCTGAGTCCAGGCAACTGAGAAGGTTCCTGTCAGTTTGTCGCCTTCATAGCTCAGCGCATAATTGGCAGAGTTAGAGCGTTCCAGTTCTGAAATTTCGATCTGAAAACCCAGCTCAGCATCCAGAATACCGTGTTCACTTTCAAAGAAAGATAATGGCGCCCGGTAACCACGGCCAACAGAAACGCGCGATACCCAGTCGTCGTTATGGAAAAAACGGATATCAGCACGGGGTGACAGAATCGTCTCGTCCAGTTCTTTACCGGGTTTACTCGGGTCAACAAAATCGGCTTCTACTTTGTCCAGGCGTAGCGCCAGCGACAGTTCCAGCTGGCTGGCGGCTTCCCAGTTAAACTGAGCGAACAGGCCACTGGTAAGGTAGTCGAAACTATCTGATACAAAGGCGGCCACTTCTTCCAGTGCTTTGGTGCTGGAACGCATTTTCTCATCGCGGTGGTCAATACCAAAAGTAAGCTGCTTATCTTCTGATATCAGGTAATTTCCCTGTGCCCGCAGGTAGTTCATTTTGTTATCGGCGTAGTAATCTATACCTTCGTAAAAAGAGTTCTGAGTATGCGCTGCATAGCTCCAGGCCAGCTCGGTGCTGAGGCGGCTGTTAATTTCTGTTAACCATTTCAGGTACATTTCATCCCGGTCTGTTTTTACCCATTCCAGTGTTTCCCACGGTTTACCGATATAACGGTTATTAATATTGTCGCCTTCAAATAAATGCTCAGAAGGTTCTCCGTCGTAACCGGCCAGAGCCTCACCAATACTCCCGACAATATCGCCCAGTACCGGCCCGCCAAAGACTTCTGAGCTGACTGTACTCAACCGCAGCTGAACATTGGAATGGTTACCGATATCATGAGATAAACGAGCTATGAACACCTGGTTTTGCTGATAGGGTGCTTCAGATACACCGTTACCATCACGATCTTCCTGATCATGGGTGTCGTACTGGGCTATCAGGGTCAGGCCGGTATTGCCATCTGCAGATACGCCGGTGGCCATGGCCTGCAGTGCTTTATAACCGTGGCTGCCACCGGAAACATCCAGCTCCAGCGCATTACGCAGAGCTTCTTTAGTAATAATGTTAACTGTGCCGCCAATAGCTTCGGGGGCAATTAATGATGCACCGGCGCCACGGGCGACTTCTATC
>CAZXTH010000087.1:3456-10785 GCA_964643585.1 uncultured Pseudoalteromonadaceae bacterium | reverse complement strand
CATCATAGACGATATCGGCTATGATGATAACGATCTTTCCGGCTGGCTGCTCTGCCGGTACTGCTTCAGGAGGTATAACTGCAGTTATTTCTTCTGGCTCTGCAGCAAGCGGCAAGCCGGACAATAGCAGACAGGACAACAGTATCTGTAAAAATCGCACTGGTTTCTTACTCATTTGGTGCCAGTGATATAGACCGGCAAGTTAAATCTGTATCAGTAAGGTCTGTTCTTATACTGATATAATGCATTGTTAGTGGCTTGCTGCCAGCTAATGGTTTCCCGGTTTGCTGCCGGTAATAGTTGAAAGCGACCTGATTTCAGCTGCGGTTTAACCATGGCAGAGGATTTATTGCTTCGCCTTTATTACGAATTTCAAAATACAGGCCTGCAGCAGACTGTCCGCCGCTCATTCCCACCAGAGCAATTGTTTCGCCAGCCATAATATTTTGGCCTGGTTGTTTCAGCAGGTTCTGGTTATGGCCATAAAGACTCATAAATCCTTCGCCATGATCGAGAACGATCACCCAGCCGTAACCTTTCAGCCAGTCAGCATAAATAACTTTTCCGTCTGCAATCGCTTTTACCACGCTGCCTTCGCTACCCTGAATTAGAATGCCCCGCGAAGGGATACCTTGCCGGGCCTCGCCAAAACGTTGCATAACCCTGCCATAAAGAGGCCAGTCGAGGCTACCTTTTTGCGCATTCAGACCAGAGAGTTCTTTTGCTCTGGCGGCCATTTTCTGCAGTTCATTAATGGTGGTTTGCAGACTTTGTTCATTCTGGCGTAAATAATCCAGCTGTGCCCCTTGTTGCTTTAACAATTGTTGCAGGGCATCTACGGACTCTTGTTGGGATTGTTTAGCGGCAAGTAACTGGCGCTGTTGTTGTTGCAGTTCTGCGAGGGCTTCTGAGAGTTGTTGCTGTTTATTACTGAGCTCGGCTGCAACCAGATTAAGCTTGCTGGCGGTTTCTTCTATTTCTGCCAGTTGTTTCATGCGGGCACGGTTAAAATACTGGTAATAGCTGAGTACCCGTTCCAGTTTGGCGGTGTCCTGCTGGTTCAGCAATAAGCGCGAATAGTCATGTTGACCAAGGCTATAGGCGCTTTTCAACTGGTTTGCCAATAACTTTTGCTGCTCACCAAGTTGCCTGGTCAGCTCTTGCTGTTGCTGTAAAAGCTCTTTTTCACGCTGCTGTAAGCCACGCAGCTCCTGCTCTGTGGTGTGGACTTTGCCCGAAGCTGTTGCCAGTTTACGGTCTGATTGCTGCAGTTGTTTTTCGGCATCCTGCAATTGGCGTTTCTGTTGCCGTAATTGCTGTTCAGTTGCTTTAATTTGCTGCTGAACCTCTGCCAGCTCCTGCTGCTCTGATTGCTGTGCATTCAAAGGCAGGCTAAAGCATAGTATCAGCAGCCACAGGGGCTGCTGCCAGACTGAGGTTAGCGAGTTTTTCATTAGTTAGCGGAGTTTCATCAGCACTTTGCCGGTCATCTCCGGTGGAACCGGCATTCCCATCAGATGAAGCATTGTTGGTGCTACATCGCTTAATATGCCTCCTGAAACCGCATCAGCTGAGCGGCCGACATAAATAAAAGGTACCGGATCGCTGGTATGGGCAGTGTGAGCCTGACCGGTTTCTTTATCCAGCATTTGTTCTGCATTGCCATGGTCTGCGGTAATCAGGCATTCGCCTCCGGTTTCTTGCAGTGCTTCTACTACCCGGCCAATACAATGGTCGACAGCTTCGACGGCTTTGATTGCTGCAGATAATACGCCTGAATGGCCTACCATATCGCCATTGGGGTAGTTACAGATAATAACATCGAACTCTCCACCGCGAATGGCTCCAACCAGTTTGTCAGTCAGCTCGGTTGAATTCATTTCTGGTTGCAGATCGTAAGTTGCCACATTTGGTGATGGGATCAAAATACGTTGTTCACCTTCGAACAGCTCTTCACGGCCACCACTGAAAAAGAAAGTAACATGTGCATACTTTTCGGTTTCAGAAATACGTAGCTGCGTTTTGTTATGCTTTGCCAGCCACTCGCCCAGAACATTATTCAGGCTCTCTGGCGGGTAAGCACAGGGGGCTTTAATGTCTGCTGCATACTCGGTCAGCATCACAAAACTGCTGAGAGTTGGCTTGGCTTCCTGCTCAAAGCTGTTGAAGCTGGCATCTGTGAATGCACGAGTGAACTGGCGTGCACGGTCTGCCCGGAAGTTCATAAAAATCATGGCATCGCCGTCATTCAGGCTGATTTTGCTACCATCCGGACGGGTGATGGCAGTGGCTTTGACAAATTCGTCATTTTCTCCGCGCTCGTATGCCTGATGCAGTGCCTGCAGTGCGTCCGGGGCACTGAATTCGCTTTTGCCCTGAGTAATCAGATCATAAGCAACTTTCACTCTATCCCAGCGTTTATCACGGTCCATCGCATAATAGCGTCCAACTACGGATGCTATCTGGCCGCTGCCGGTAGCGGCAAAGTGCTGCTGCACTTTTGCTATTGATGCTTCAGCACTGCGTGGTGGGGTATCTCGACCGTCAAGAAATGCATGCAGGTAAACCTGTGTGGCGCCTTGTTGCTCTGCCAGTTTGATCATGGCAATCAGGTGATCTTCATGACTGTGAACTCCTCCCGGAGACAGTAAGCCCATTATATGTACGGCTTTTTGTTTGCTGACGGCACTTTGTACGGCAGAGACTAGTTGTGGGTTAGTAAAAAAGTCACCGTCCTGAATGGCTTTGGTAATACGGGTAAAATCCTGATAAACCACCCGGCCTGAGCCTAAATTGACATGGCCAACTTCAGAATTGCCCATCTGGCCGTCAGGTAAACCAACATCCAGCCCTGAACCGGAAATCAGTGTATGCGGGTAATCCTGCCACAACCGGTCCATTACCGGGGTATCAGCAAGAGCAATTGCATTATTTTCCGGATCTTCGCGGTATCCCCAGCCATCAAGAATAATCAGTACCAGGGGCTTTTTGGGCTGCGTCATGTTTACTCCGTAATCGTCATTCACACAGTTTATGATGTGGTATCTTACCGCTTTTCGGAGAATTCGCCAGCCCTGATTGGCAGTGTATCTGCATGTGAAAGGCATCAGGGCTGCTTTCTTTTCGCAAACTGGGTATACTCAGCGCTCGCCAATTTCTTATAAGACGACAGAATAGTAATATGGAGCAATTTATAGAATTTATCGGTAACCATCCGATACTGAGTTTGGTCTGGGCTGCATTGTTTTTGCTGCTGGTTAGCAGCTTTATAAAAGGTGCGGTTTCCAAAATAAAACGCATTACCCCGGCACAGCTGACAATGCTGATTAACCGCGAGAATGCTGAAGTGGTTGATGTCCGTACTGAAGATGAGTTCCGTAAAGGACATATTACCGGAGCGCGTCATTTGCCTGTGGCAGAAATTCAGAAGCAACAGCTGGGCGGGCTTGAAAAACAGAAAGACGCTCCCATTATCGTTGTATGTCAGGCAGGCATGACAGCAGGTAAAGCTGCTGCTGAGCTGAGTAAGCAGGGTTTCTCAAAAGTGTTCCTGTTACAGGGCGGTATGGGAAGCTGGACTGCAGCCAGTCTGCCGGTTGTGAAATCCAAGAGGTAACAATGGCTGAAGTCACTATTTACACCAAAGCATATTGCCCTTATTGTTCCCGGGCAAAGGCTTTGCTTGACAGCAAAGGTGTGGTTTATCAGGAGCTGAAAATTGACGAGCAGCCTGAACTGCGCCCACAGATGATTGAAAAAGCTCAGGGCCGGACAACTGTCCCTCAGATTTTTATCGGTGACCGGCATATCGGCGGATGCGATGATATGTTTGCACTGGAAGCCGCAGGGTCTCTTGATCCTCTATTAAAACAATAAACAGGAATTATCATGTCCGAACAACAAACTAACGGCGCAACTGAGCAAGAAGCTCAGGGCTTACAATTTGCCATTCAACGTATTTACGTAAAAGATGTTTCTTTTGAAGCGCCTAATGCTCCGGCAGTCTTCCGCAAGGAATGGAAACCAGAAGTTAAGCTGGATCTGGATACCCGTAGTGAAAAACTGGAAGAGAACCTGTATCAGGTAATTCTGTCTGTTACCGTTACTGCAACACTGGGTGAAGAAACCGCTTTCCTGTGTGAAGTGCAACAGGCTGGTATTTTCGCTATTGAGCAGCTGCCTGATCCACAAATGGCACATATGCTGGCGTCTTTCTGCCCGAATATTCTGTTTCCTTATGCCCGCGAAGCCGTATCGAATCTGGTTAACCGCGGCACTTTCCCACAACTGAATCTGTCCCCGGTTAATTTTGATGCACTGTTTGCTCAGTATCTGCAACAGCGTCAGAATGAGCAGGGCACACCAACCCTGAACGCCTGATTGGTATGAATACCCCGGCAATTACTGTGCTTGGAGCCGGTTCCTACGGAACCGCTCTGGCCATTTGTCTGGCCCGTAATGGGAATGTTATTACTTTGTGGGGGCGTAATAAGGCCGATATGGCTGATATGGCGCAGAACAGAGTGAATAATCACTACCTGCCGGATATTCGTTTTCCTGATACCTTACAACCAACCTCAGATTTACAGGCTGCAGTCAGTGGTAGCCGTAATATTCTGCTGGTGGTCCCAAGCCATGCGTTTGCTGAAACCCTGCACCAGATAAAACCATTTTTGCAGCCGGATGCCAGAGTTGCCTGGGCAACGAAAGGCCTGGAAGCAGAAACCGGAAGGCTGTTGCAGGATGTGGCCCGTGAGATTCTGGGTGAACAGATTTCGCTGGCAGTATTTTCCGGGCCGACCTTCGCTCGGGAAATGGCTTCTGGCTTACCGACGGCAATTTCACTGTCTTCAACTGATCCTGAATTTATCCGCGAGCTGTCTGATCTGCTGCATTGCGCCAAAAGCTTCCGGGTGTATACCAATCCTGACTTTATCGGGGTGCAGCTTGGTGGAGCAGTAAAGAACGTAATTGCTATCGGTGCAGGTATGGCTGATGGTATCGGTTTCGGTGCCAATGCCAGAACTGCGCTGATTACACGTGGCCTGGCTGAAATGAGCCGTTTAGGTTGTGCTCTCGGAGCCCAGAAAGATACCTTTATGGGCATGGCAGGGCTGGGTGATCTGGTATTAACCTGTACTGATAACCAGTCGCGTAACCGCCGTTTTGGTTTGTTGCTTGGACAGGGCAAAGGGGTAGACGAAGCCATGCAAAGCATTGGCCAGGTAGTTGAAGGCTATCGCAATGCTAAAGAAGTCTTTAATCTGGCGCGGCGCGTTGGTGTGGAAATGCCAATAACTGAGCAGATTTACCAGGTGCTGTATCAGCAAAAAGATGTCAAAGCAGCTGCTTTGGATCTGCTGGGCCGTGAGCGTAAAGACGAAGTCAGCTGACAGCTTTGCGCAGCAGGTGATTTTCCCTGGCCAGCAGGCCGGGAATTTCACTGGCTGGCAGTGCTTTACTGAATAAATGCCCTTGTAGCATATCGCATCCCATAACATGCAGCAGATAAGCCTGCATTTCGTTTTCAATCCCGCTCGCAATAACTTCCAGTTGCAGATAAGACGCCAGTCTGATCAGGCTGGCTGTAATATTGCGTTGTTGCTCGTTATGTTCAATATCTTTTACCAGTGGCTGGGCTATTTTGACACTATGCAAAGGATGCTGCTGCAACATGGTCAGTGACGAGGTTCCTATACCAAAATTATCCAGTGTCAGGCAAAATCCCTGATTAGCCAGTTGTTGCAGCTGCAGATGCAGGGCAGGGCTGGCGTTTAACAGCGCATCTTCAGATAATTCGCGTTCAAAGCAATCTGCAGATAGCTCAGATTGTTGTAACTGGCGCTCCAGATAGTGATGAAATTCTGGTTGTAAGAGACTCTGAGTGGAAATATTCAGTGAAATTCTGCCCCGTTCATGGCCGGTCTGCCGCCAGTAGTGCCATTGCTCACAGCTCCGTTTAAATGCCAGCCGGTCGAGGCTGGTAATCAGTCCGCTTTGTTCTGCCATCTGTAAGAAACTTTGTGGCTGTAAAACGCCCCGTTTGGGACTGTGCCAGCGCAGTAGTGCTTCATAGCCTACAATCCGGTTACTGCCAATACTGACTCTGGGTTGAAAATACATATCAAATTCATGCTGGGCCAAAGCTTTATATAATTCGGTTTCCAGCGCCTGGTATTCAGGGTTACGGAATTGCATTTTTTGTGAGGCAAACTGAATAGCACTGCCATGGTGATGACTGGCTGTTTTCAGTGCCTGTTCTGCGGCATATAACAGTTGTTCTGCGGTCAGTCCGTCATCCGGACAAAGGCTGATGCCAATATCGGCACTGAGCGGAGGCAAAAAGGCGGCCACAGGAGTCGTCAGTTCCAGGACAATGCGGTGAGCCAGACGGTTCAGCAGGATCTCTGATTGTTCGCGACAGAGATGAGGTGGCAGTAAAACAGCAAAGCCATCATTGTTATAAAGGCACAATAATGCTCCGGCAGGGAGTAATTGTTGTAGCTGCCGCTGTAATTTACTCTGATGCTCCGGTTGAGAAACCGGGGAACTGCTGAGTCCGTTTTTCTGGCGTAAACTGATTAACAGTAAACCACAGGACGGGTAGTGTTCGTTACGGCTTGCAACCAGCAACTGCAGTTGAGCCTGCAAAGGTAACACAGTAGTTACAGCAGGTTGCTCCTGTAAAGTGCCGGTATGGTCAGAAGCGGCTAGTGATACAGTATGTTGCAGAGTCAGCAGGTAGAGTGGTTCAGATGAAGCAGGCAACGCAGTGACAGATAGCTGCACAGGTTGCAGATTATTATGTTTTTTCAGCCAGCATTGTCCTTGCCAGCAATCCTGTGCTGTAGAGAGTTGTTCTATCGGATTGAATGGTTGTGAGCCAGCAGGATCGGCAAACAGTTCCAGCTGTCGGATTTCGCTGCCAAGCAGCAGGGCAAATTCATCATTATACTCGCTGAGTTGTAACTGATTATCTGCAATACCGGTTGCGGTAGTGGCATGTTGTAGCAGGGCATCTGCAACGGTTTGCTTTCTTGCCAGCAAGAGCCGGGTTTGCCGCCATCTGACAATGCTGTAGCCGGCAACCGGTAGCAAGAGCAAACTTGCTATTATGATGTACCATAACGGGCTGTTAAGCGCTGTCTGGGCATAAAGCGGGAAGCTGATACCTAGTAAGGCCACAGCCGCCAGCCAGCAATATACCGGCATGATGTAAACATCCTTGTGATGGTTTCTAAAACAGAATTTAACTATAGATGCGGTTCTGGTTATTTTGCAACCCGTATCAAGGCGGAAATGGAAAAGATCCCTTACCTCCGGGACGTC
>CAZXTH010000087.1:0-3446 GCA_964643585.1 uncultured Pseudoalteromonadaceae bacterium | reverse complement strand
GGTGTTGCTGTGCCAGTTTATACCTCCGGGTGTTATAATGCGGCTTTACTCTCTGGTATCTGTCAGAATTATGTTTCATATAGTGTTATTTGAACCACGTATAGCGCCCAATACCGGTAATATTATCCGGCTGGCAGCCAATAACGGTTGTATGTTGCATCTTATCGAGCCGTTAGGCTTTGATTTTGAAGAGAAAAAATTGCGGCGAGCCGGGCTTGATTATCATGATTTAGCCAGAGTGCAACGTCATGCTAATTATCAGGCATTTTTGGCTGTAGCCGGAAATGGCCGGATATTTGCCTGTACGACTAAAGGTAGCCGGCCACATGACCAGGTAAATTATAAACCAGGCGATATTCTGTTGTTTGGTTCAGAAACCTCGGGCCTGCCGGATGAAATCCGTAATGCGATTCCTGCTGAACAGCGTATACGGATCCCGATGATGGCTGATTCCCGAAGCTTAAATTTGTCGAACTCGGTAGCAATTATCAGCTATGAAGCCTGGCGGCAGCAGGGGTTTAACGGAGCTGGCTGAGTTCTATTTCGGTGGCAAGCTAGTCAGAAACTGGCTGATGGTTTGCAATACCTGATTGCGTATAGCATCATTTTCCATAAATAATTCGTGTCTGGCCGAGGAAAATAGCTGCTTCTGGCGGTAAAGTGCCGGAGGCAACTGCTGCCACCAACGCAGCTGATCTGCATTACTGACGATGGTATCTTTTTCTCCCTGCAGCAGTAATACAGGAGTGTGCCATTGGCTTGCCTGCTTTCTCAGTCTGGACATGACATGAATCGCTGCCGCCAGCCAGCCGGTAGTTGCTCCTCCTAAACAATACTCAGGGTATTGCTGATACAGCGATTGCATCCACTGCAACCGGTATTTGCTGTTGGTTAGTGGATTTGCAGGAAACACCTTTGGGCGGTAATTGCACTGGCCTGGAAAATACCAGCTGTCGCTGGCATTGAATATGCGGTTGAGTTTATGCAGTATTTTAACCAGGCTTTCAGCAAGATAAGCCGGAATCCCTGCAGTATTAATACCCAGCATCGGAGATGCCAGAATCATAGCATCGAACGGGTGAGCCGGAGAGCGTTGCTGGTAGTTACAGGCAATGGCACCCCCCATGGAATGGCAGACAGCAAAATGACGTTTATGCTGAGCCGGTATAACGATCCGCTCCATAAAAAGTGCCAGATCATCACTGTAATCATCAAAAGAACGAACATACCCTTTGTGGGCGTTTTTCAGCTGCCGGGCTGAAGCACCTTGCCCACGGTGGTCCAGAATAAAAACACTGTAACCTGCACAGACAAAATCATACATCAGTTCGGTATACTTAGCGGCCATTTCGATCCGGCCGGCACTGATTATAATAGCGTCAGTACAACCGGGGACCAGATGGTAGCTATAATGCAGCTGCAAGTCATCGTGACTCTGAAAGGTGTCATGCTGCATCTGTTGCCAGAATTGCCCCAGCTGTTGTTGCCAGCGCTGCTGCAGTTGTTGTTCTGTACCCTGAGCGGTGATTGGTTGTGTTGTCATATCAGTTTAATGGTAAGGTCATCGTTATGCACAGGCCACCTTGCTCTGTGGGTATGGCTTTCACTGTACCCTGATGCTGCCGTATTACCTGAGCCACGATTGCCAGCCCCAGTCCTGTTCCGCCGGTTTTGTTATTACGACTGTCTGAAACACGGTAAAAAGGCTCAAAAATCGCCTCCAACTGTGACTCAGGTATTCCTTCTCCCTGATCACAGATGCGGAGTATCGCATGTTCATCGGTGGTCGTCAGCATACACTGAATGGTACTTTGCAGTGGGCTGTATTTGATGGCGTTACGCAAGACATTTTCTATCGCTCTGGCGAGTAGCCGGCTGTCCGCATGAACCTGACAGCTTGCCGGAGCATCCAGCTGCAGTTGTTGCTGTTTGGCATCGGCCTCTACCTGATTTACCTGCAATATCTCTTCAAACAGCTCGGTTAAATCAAAGAATTGCATATCAAGGGTATACTGGCCAGCATCAAGCCTGCTGTAGGTTAAAAGCTCATCCAGCATGACATCCAGCCGATCAAGTTCTTGTTTCAGGCGAGGTAATTGTTCCTGAGGTTGCTGCCTTTCTGCCAGACCAAGTGCCAGATGAGCCCGTGCCAGCGGCGAGCGAAGTTCGTGGGAAATATCCCGCAGCAGCCGCTGCTGATTTGTCAGCAGGGCACTGATCCGTTCTGCCATGGTATTAAAGCTATGGCCCAACTGGCCTAGTTCATCCCGGCGCTTAGTTAAACGTGTAACCCGGCTTTCCAGTTTACCATCTGCGAACTGCAGGTTCTGGTGCAATAACTCCCGCAGAGGCCGTGAAATAGAGATAGCCAGAATAAAACTGGCCACAGCTGAAATCAGCACTGTAAACAGCAGCAGGAAATGCTCCGGCAATTCTCCCAGTTTCCACCAGGGCTGTGCCGGGCGCTGCCGTTGTTGATAAAGAGCAAATTGCTCTTCTCCCAGTTTGAGTAATACCGGACCTGCCAGAAAGGTATTTTTATGACGCAAGCCCCGCGGGCGGCTTAGCTGGGATAGCTCTGTCAGCCAGTTAAGATCAAACCCTCTGGGTAATAATTCCGGATTAAGTACCTGATTAGTCCCCGTGTTAACCAGCAGCCAGTTGCGGTTATCTTCTTCAGACAGTAGCTGGCGGAGTTGCTCCAGATCCTGGGCTTTTTGTAATGGCTCTGCCATCATACGCAGTTGCTGCACAATTCCGGGTGGAAGCCGTCTTATCTCTGTAGGTTCTTCCAGCCCGCGTGAAATCAGCAGAGTGGTAAATACGGCAGTCAGCAGTACCAGCCAGAACCAGATAAAAATCCGGCCAGCCAGATAGTTGAATGGATTAAGCCAGTACCACCACTTCATAATTCACCCTGTAAAAACAGATAACCAGTACCGCGCAATGTCTGGATCTTTTCATCCGGGGTAATGGCTGCAATTTTTTTGCGTATATTGCTGATATGCATATCAAGACTGCGATCATACATCTGCAGCCGTTTACCGAGAACCGCACGGCTAAGCTCATCCTTGGTAATCACTTCGCCAGCACGCTGCATTAAAAGTTCCAGTAACTGAAATTCAGTCGCTGTGAGGCTTAACAGCTCTCCCTGGCAACTGACCTGCCGGTTATGGGGATTCAGAATAAGCTGATTGAGGTTAAGTACGGTGTCATCTGTTTGCTGATTTTGCTGCGACAGCTCTACCCGGCGCAGAATTGCTTTTATACGGGCAACCAGTTCCCGGGGGTTAAACGGTTTTGCCAGATAATCGTCTGCACCTAATTCCAGCCCTACAATACGATCAACGTCATCCCCTCTTGCCGTCAGCATCAATACCGGACAGTAATGAGGAGCAGTACGTAATGCTTTTAATAAAGAAAGGCCGTCCATTCCCGGCAACATG
>CAZXTH010000086.1:0-10810 GCA_964643585.1 uncultured Pseudoalteromonadaceae bacterium | reverse complement strand
CTTTTTCCAGGCGGTCAGCTCTTCACGTTGCAATTCTCTGGTCAAAGGTTTAAGCAGGTACAACCAATGTTGTTTCTGATTCAGCTGAAAATGGCTGATAGCCAGGTGCCAGATAGCGGCTTCTGCAGACTGTAAATGAATCAGTCCTTGTTGTTGTGCTTTAACCGCAGCCGTCAGCTCTGGTTGTTGGTTAAGGATTTGCAGCAGTTTTTTGCCATCGAACGGTTTACCCTGGGACAATAATTGACGTGCGGCAGGGTTAGACATCAATACAGAGCCTGTGTCATTGGTTAATAACAGAGCGGTTGGGCTGCTTTGAAGCACTGTGTCCAGCAGTAATTCGCGCTGATACAGGTTTTGACGTTCGTGCTGAATTTGTTCTGACATTTTATTCAGGCTGAGTGCAAGTGGAGCAAGTTCGTTGATATGAAGTTGGTTAGCTGAAGTATTAAAACTGCCATCCTGCAGGTTCTGGGCATGCAGATTGAGCGCTTCTATTTCCTGCCGCAGCGGTTTCAGAGCCAGCTGTTGCAGCAGTGCCAGCAATAAACCGCAGCAGATAATAACTATACTCAGTTGCCAGCTGGTTTCTGTCAGCCAGAACGATATACCCAATGCAGTTAATGTTAACAACAGACTGAGCAATATCAGTCTGCCGGTAGTGTTAATGCGATTACGGGGCTGATATGCCATAAAACTCCATACGACGGTATAGTGCCTGGCGGCTGATGCCCAATATTCTGGCTGCTTTTGATACTACCCCTTCAGCTTGCTGCAAGGCGGCATACAGCTGTTGCTCGTCGATATCATCAAGACTGCGCTTACCTGCCTGGGATTGTTCCGGCAGGCCGAGTTCTGCTGCCTGAATTTCCTGAGCTGTGCTTAGTAATATTGCCCGCTGACAGGTATTCTGTAATTCGCGAACATTGCCTGGCCAGCTATAGGCCAGTAATTGCTGCTCTGCTGCAGAACTGAATGTTTTTTTCCCACCCAGGAAATGCCGGGCAAGTGGCAGAATATCATCCTGTCGGTCTTTTAATGCCGGCAATGCCAGTTGCACTACATTTAAGCGGTAGTAAAGGTCCTGTCTGAACAGGCCTGTGGCAATTGCTTGCTGCAGATCAGTGTTGGTAGCGCTGATAACTCTCACATCGACTTTACGTGTGAGACTGGAACCAAGCCGTTCGAATTCTCCGGTCTGTAGTACCCGCAGTAGTTTAACCTGGCCTGATAATGGCAAATTGCCTATTTCATCCAGAAACAGCGTGCCACCATCTGCTGCTTCAAAGCGGCCAATACGGGTTTTTGTTGCACCGCTATAGGCACCGGCTTCTGCGCCGAATAATTCTGCTTCGGCCAGTTCTGCTGGCAGTGCTCCCATATTTATTTTGATGAAGGGTTTACTGCTACGGGATGAATTAGCATGCAATACGTTTGCTATTCCTTCTTTACCAGCCCCGTTTGGGCCGGTAATCAGGATTGCTGCGTTCGATGGTGCTAATTGCAGTGTCATTTGCAATAGTTGTTGCATCTGACTACTGGCAAATACCAGGTTACAAAGGTCTTTGCCTGCGAAAACAGCTTGCTGTTGCTGTTGCTGCCGTTGTTGTTGCAAAGCCAGTTGCTGCATTTTCAAGGTGTTGGCTACAGTCAGCAATAAGCGTTGGTCATCCCAGGGCTTAGCTATGTAATCGGTTGCGCCGGCTTTAATCAGTTCGACAGCCATTTCCAGCTGAGTCCAGGCTGTCATCAGAATGACTGGTATAGCAGGATAGCGCTGATGCAGCTGATAAAACAGATTTCGACCCTGTTCGCCATGCATTTCACCGGCAGCAAAATTCATATCCTGTAAAATCAGATCGACACTATTCAGCTGCAATTGTTGCCATACTGCGTCAGGTGTTTCGGCATACAGCACCTGATAACCCTGTAACTGAAACAGGGTTTGCAGAGCCTGACGCACAGGCTGATTATCATCAACAACCAGTATTTGCAGCATAGCTTATAAGGTCTTGGTGGCAGTGGCAGGTGATACCCGGATAGCAATCGCTGCAGGATACCATGTTGCCAGAGTGACACAAAGCAGTAAGATTGCACAGGCTGCCAGGGGGAGCCACCAGCTTACCGGAGGGATACTAATCACCTGTGATAGCAACTGGTTCAGCAGTAAAGCACAACCAACGCCTGCTATAGCGCCTAACACGGTGGTTAACCAGTTTTCGCTGAGCAGTTCTGTAAAAATCCGGCTTTTGCTGGCGCCCAGTGCACGTTTAATCCCAATTTCCTGCTGGTGTTTCAAGGTATGGAAATAAGCATTGCTATAGCTGGATATCATACTGACCAGCAGCATTAGTGCACTCAACAGGCTCAGCAGGCTGGCTAAGCCGAATTCATTGCTATATAGCTTATGTTGCCGTTCTGCCAGGGTATTGATATAAAAAATCTCAATATTGTTGTCTGCCTGCTGCAGTACTTGTGGCAGTGCTTTGCGCACTTTATCGGTACTTTCAGGTGTGGTGCGTATCAGTAAGGTATAGCCCCAGTCTACATTCCATAACGGAGCGACATGAATTGCATTAAACCCCGCTTCAGTATCATTGCGTTTGCGCTGACCGTAAAAATCTGCCACTACTGCGGCAACCGGCCCCCGGTTTACTTGTCTGCCCACTGCCGGTTTACTGTCAAAGACTTTATCTGCCAGGCTTTGGGTAAGTACAACCGGAGAAGGTGCCGGGCCATCCAGCGGTGTTTCGGTTTGTGGCAGCTCTCCTGCCAGTAATGGTAGTTGCATTACGGTAAAAAAGTCGGGGGAGACGGTATAGAAGGGGACTGAGTTGGCATTACTTAATTCTTCACGATCAGGATCATGAATATTGCCGTTAGTACCGCCTTCAAATAATGGCCCCTGGTTACTGTAAGCAACAGCAACAACTCCGGGTATGGCACGAATAGCATCCAACTGACGGGTAAGTAAATCGCCGAGTGCCGGGTATTGCCGCAGAGTGGCTGTTGTTGGTTTGAGTTGCACCTGCAAGGTTTGGTTTAGGGGTAACCCTGTTGGTTGTTGCAGTTTCTCCCGGGTTTGCTGAGCCAGAAGTATGCTGTTAAGCAGTAAGGCAAATGTCATTGCCAGCTGAATCAGCAACAGCACTGTGACCATTTTGCGCCTTTGCAACGATTTAAACAGTAAATGTAGTGGCATCAGAATTACTCCTTAAGTTGCTTATTCAGTGAGCCAAATGAAGCGCGTAATGACGGGTACAGCGTAACAAGATAGCTGCAGAAGAGTGTTAACGCTGCCAGTGCTAGCATCAGTTGCAGATCCCAGCTGGAAAATAAACTGTTTGACGGCCACAGGTAGTTCATCAGTTTAATACCGCCATAAGCGATGATAGCTGCCCCAACAAGCGTAAATGTACTCATCATGGTCATATCAACCAGCAGCTGCACTTGCAACTGGCTGCGGTTGGCTCCCAGAGCACGGCGCAGGCTGAATTCATACTGATTGCTCAGATAGCGGTTTAACGATAAATGGCTGGCGTTAAATACACACACCACCAGAAATAGCAGTGTGACGATTGCAAAGGCTTTAATATCGCCGGATTCACCATCAAAATAACTGACAATGTCACGCATCATAACCAGTTGGTTAGCTGCTTCGCTGGGATGGCGGCCTGCTGCTTTTTCATCTGCCACCAGATTAGTCATAAACTGGCGGTATGCCTGTTGCTGTTGTGGTGTATCCAGTTGAACCCAGTATTGCAGTTGGTGTATGGCTTTGGTCCTGCCATCTGTTGACAGCTTACGATAATCTGCAGATTCAAAAGTGGAGGAGTTGGTGTTAGACAGATAGTTATAGTCGTAGCCGCTTTCCAAAGGCAGATAAATATCTTCAGCTTCACTCAGGTACTGGCGGTTATAGGCATCGTAAAGTCTGGGCAGCATTTGCCATTGGTCCAGCACCCCAATGACAGTAAACAGGCGATCATCCAGCAGTAGTTTTTGTCCGATTATGTCTGTGCGCCCAAAAAGTTTCTCGGCAGAACTTTTGCTGAGGAGCACTTCATCCCGAGCCTGATTATCTGTCCAGATGCTGCCATGTAAGAGTGGTACGTCGAACATACTGAAAAAATCACGCTGTGTGATACGGACTTTTACCGGCATCGGGGGCTGATCAGCATTCAGACGCAGATAACCATCAGCACTGTACATTGCTGCTTTGGCTGAAGGGATATCACTGGCACTCAGTTTAATGACATTACTGTAGCTTAGCACCGATGGTGGCTTACAATTGCTACATGTATAAGGTACCAGTAACATCATTGGAAAGAAGAGTTTATCGCTTTTTTCCGGTAGAGGATCACTGTTCATCCGGTAATAAAAGGTAGCATTGCTGAAAAATATACCTAATCCC
Source organism: uncultured Pseudoalteromonadaceae bacterium (assembly GCA_964643585.1). GTDB lineage: Bacteria > Pseudomonadota > Gammaproteobacteria > Enterobacterales > Alteromonadaceae > Alishewanella. The sequence continues at coordinate 6,396 of CAZXTH010000086.1, read as the reverse complement.
AGGCTTAAAATAAGCACTGTCAGTAAATAGGGCAGAGGAGCACGTTTAATGCTGAACCAGCTGACTCTGAGGTAGTAAAATAGCTGTTCCATATGATTTCCTTACGCTGTTTGCCGTGCTGTCGGATCGTACAGGGTTGAGTCATGTAACTGACCATCAATGATCTGAATATTGCGTCCGGCACGGCGAGCCTGATCTGGATCATGCGTGACCATTAAGATGGTGCAGCCACGTTGATTTATTTGTTCAAGCAGCTCCATTACCTGGCGGGCCATAAGGGAGTCGAGGTTACCGGTAGGCTCATCTGCCAGCAGGATTCTGGGTTCACCGGCAATAGCCCGGGCAATAGCTACCCGTTGTTGTTGCCCGCCTGATAGCTGGCTTGGCAGGTAACTACGCCGGGCATGCAGACCAACCAGTTCAAGCGCTTGTTCAATACGCTGTTTGCGTGCAGCTGCATTTAAACCACGATAACGCAGCGGCAGTTCTAGATTGTCGTAAATGCTGAAGTCTTTTATCAGGTTAAAGCTCTGAAACACAAAACCAATTTTCTCGTTACGTACTCTTGAAAGAGCTTTGTCACTTAACCCTTTAATAGATTGCCCATCAAGCTGATAGTCTCCGCTGTCAAAGTTTTCCAGCGTACCAAGAATATTTAACAAGGTGGATTTACCTGAACCGGACGGGCCTGTCAGTGCTGCAAATTCACCTTCATTTACCTGCAGGTTAACGCCCCGCAGTGCATGAGTTTCTATGAGTTCTGTGCGGAAAATCTTGCCCAGGTTAGTTAGCGTTATCATGTGTGTTCCTTATATTTTATCTGGCTTATTTTTAATTCAGGTTTATCCGGTTCTGGTTCTTAAATTCGGCTAAATTGGAGATGACCCATTGCTCGCCTTCAGAGGCGCCATCCAGTATTTCGACCCACTGAACAGACAGTACTCCCAGCTCTATGTTTTTGCGCACAGCCTGATTATTCAGTATCTGGTATGCCTGACGGCCACCACCAGAGCTGATAAATTCGCCCCGGGCAATTTTCAGGACATTTTCTTTATGATCGAGTATTACGCGGGCTGTTAAGCGCTGGCTCTGGCGTAGCTGGCGACTGTCGGCCTGACTGAAGCGAACCCTGGCACTGACCTGATTATTGCGGACTTCAGGGGCGATATAACTGATAGCTCCTGTCAGCTGTTGATTACCAAGATCCACTTCTACCTGCTGGCCAGGCTGTAAATCGCGGGCATAATTTTCCGGTACTGCCAGTTCTGCTTCGTACTGGCTTAGATCAATGACGGTTAGCAGGGCCTGGCCGGGTAGTACATGGCTTTGCTGTTCGGTAAGCCAGTTGCCCAGTTGTCCGGTAACGGGTGCGGTAATGTCCAGAGCCGCAACTTTCCGTTCCAGTTCGTTGACGACCAGATGCTGGCGGTGAATATCCTGCTTGCGTGAACTCAACTCAAAGCTGACTTTATCTTTGGCCAGCTCCACTTTACGCTTGGCATGATCAAACTCCAGTTCTGCTTTGGCAAGGTTGTCTTTTGCGATATCAAAATCGAGCTGTCTGATTACACCAAGCTCAATTGATAGCTGAGCTCGTTGCAGCTCGCGGCGGGCAGCCATTAAATTTACCTGAGCAGCATTCATTACCTGCTCCATATCCAGTTGCTGTTCCCGGGCAGACAGTTCAGCCCGTTCGGCTTCACTTTGCATACTGGCCAGTACAGCATGCTGCTGCTGTAAATCATTCTGCAGGGTCGGGCTGGTAATTTTTGCCAGTAAATCACCAAGTGTTACTGCTTCACCCGGTTGTTTATAGAGCGTGACTTGCCCAATCTCCTGGCTGTATAGGGTTGGTGCATTTGCTGCAACAATACGTCCCTGAACAGAGATATCGCGAATAAGATCGCCGCGCTCAACAGTGGCAATCTGAATTTGCTGGCGGGGGACAACCAGAGCGGCATGAGCTCCATCATTTGTCCAGGTAAAATACACCAGCAGAGCGGTGGCTAAGATGGCTGCAGAGATCAGCAATGATTTGGTATAGCGCTTTTTACTTGTGGTGATCAGGATATCCTGCTGTTCGGTTCCTTGTATCATGATTTATGCTCAATTCAGAAAAACATAATCAGTATTAGCACTTAATGTGCCATTTTTTAAGTTGTTGAAATTTATTGTTATTGTGTGTTTATCTGAATGTTTTAAGTGTCCGCGGACAGTCCGGTTGTCCGCGTTTATGATGTGCGGACACCGCTATATCGGCAGAATGATTTGAGCTAAGATAGCCAGAAAAATAACAGGCATGGTTACATGAGTAGTAATACCTTATCTTCGTCTTGTGATAATTGTAAGACCTTACTGCAGGGGCCGTTCTGCCATCAGTGCGGGCAAGAAAAGACCGTTATCCTGTGTAGTCTGAAACATCTGTTTCAGGATTTCTTCTCTGCAATTGGTAGTTGGGATTCACGGCTATGGCGAACGTTAATCCCGTTGTGGTTTAAACCGGGAGTGTTGACCAGAGAGTATATTTCGGGCCATCGGGCACCTTATGCACCGCCTCTGCGGTTATATCTTTTTAGTTCGATTATTGCTTTTCTAATATTTTCACTCATGACGTCAGATTTACCTGAACAGAGCAAAGAGCAACTGAGTGTTGAAGAAAGGCAGCTTATTAGTCAGCAGATACAGACTGAGCTGCAACATGCACTTGAGCAAAGTGGGGTGCCTTATGAGCCTGAAAAGTATGATACCTTGCCGTTTTCCGGTTTTCTGGCCGAGGAAACAAAACAGGCATTATCGAAGAAACTGGCATTTCTGGGAGAACATCCGGCTATCCTGATCAGTAAGTTCTTTTCGTTAGCGCCACAAATATTGTTGTTGCTGCTGCCGTTACTGGCGGGTGTTTTGAAGTTGCTATATGCTTTTTCTGGCCGCTTTTATATTGAACATCTGATACTGGCATTGCATACCCACAGCTTTATTCTACATATGCTGCTGTTTTACATAGGGTTGCACTTTTTTACCATACCTGTCGCAACGATACCGTGGTTACTGGCACCGATTAACTGGTTACAGACACTGGTGCTGTTATGGATACCCGTTTATCTGCTGATGACCCAGAAAGTGTTTTACCAGCAAAGCTGGGGAAAGACTATCGTTAAATTTTGGCTGACCAGCGGGTGTTACATGCTGTTAATGAGTACGGCATTGATGATGTTGTTATTACTGAGTATTTGGTGGGCGTAGTATGTTGATGCCAAAGACCTGTTTTAATTAAATTCTGTGATTAAAAACAGGTTTTCGGGGTTGAGAATGGAGGCGATATGAATAGTTTTAAATGTGCTGTATGGAGCGTTTTTTTTACCGTCAGCATGGCTACTTTTGCGCAAGATAAACCGGAACAGGACGAAAGAGCAGAAGATGTGTTACATAGCACAATTCTTGCACTGGATAATGTGGTATTTGATGCGTTTAACCGCTGCTCTGAGCCGGGGCAGCTGGAGAAGCATGCCAGTTATTTTGATCCTCAGGTTGAATTTTACCATGATAATGGTGGGGTCACATGGAACCGGGACGATATGATTGCCAGTACCCGCAAATATGTTTGCGGTAACTTCAGCCGGGAGCTGGTGGTTGAATCATTCAAGGTTTTTCCGGTGAAAGATTTCGGTGCGATTTCTCAGGGGATACATCGTTTTTGCCAGTTTGCCAGTGGTGAATGTGAAGGGCTGGCAGAATTTACCATGGTGTGGCATTTACAGGGTGATAAGTGGCAAATTACCCGCGTACTAAGCTACGGACACCGGCCAGCAGAGTAGCTTTATAGTTTTTTTATATTGGAAAGATAAAAGCCAGTGTTTAACTGGCTTCAGGTTCTTAGGGCTTTTTCTGCCATCTGCCATCAAGCTGGATATACTGGCCTGCCTGAGTTCGTTCCAGAGCTTTTTTTCCTGCCATTGCTTCGACATCTGCAACCGCAATATTATTTTCTTTTGCCAGTCTGGCATATTCGGCCCGACGGGCGTCGTTGATCAGCTTAACCAGAGTCTGAGCGTCGCCAGCATTCTGTACTACCCCCAGATAGCCATTGGGTTGTTCGCCAACCAGACCTTGTTCTTTTGCCTGCCCGAGAGCTGCCATCGCCTGTTGCAGATTCATTGCCATAACTGGCAGACTCAGAGCCAGTACCAGACCACATAGCAGGGTTTTGTATGAGCGGGGTGCTTTCATGTTTATGTCCTCAGAATAAGCCGCTGGATTCGCTGAATAATTCATCAAGCTGTTTATCGACTTTAATATAGATTTCATGCTGAATTTTCACATTCAGGTTAATGTTGATAGGTTCATTTGGCAGTGCCACCTGTACTTTCGGGGTGCATCCCCCTAACAGCAGGGTAAGCAGCAACACTGAACCGGCAGTTGCTTTCATGGGGTTTCTCCTGACGAGCGGGGTTTCCCGCGGTTTTGTAGCCTTTGTTGCACACGTTGTTTAATCTTATCACTGATCTGACTACTTAATTGCAGGCTGGTAATTAATGCTGGAATATCTTCTTCCAGCGTAATATTGAAATTGACCGCCCGGCCATTTTCCATTGCCGGGTTCAATCCTTCCAGACGTAATGCCAGCAACAGGATACCTGAAGTATCATAGCTGACATTGCTTGATAATACTGAGTAATGAAAGTCATTCAGAGCATCGAGAATAATCTTCATCCCCTGATTTGATGCTGCCATACCACTGGCGCTGTCTGAGCGGTATTGCAGTTGGCCTCCGGGAGTTTCTGCTGCCAGCTGACCTTTTTCAACTGAAAAACCTTTAGGGCTGATTCCTAAGGGAATAACCCCTGAGATTCTGCCTGTACCATTCAGCTCGCTGGACGGATGCTGTTGTAGCAGTTGCGCTAGCTCCAGTTGATTTACCCGGATATTCAGCAACTGATTTTCTTTGCTTAAATCCAGCTGCTGCGGGCCAGCATTAACTGTACCTCCCATAATGGCCAGTAACAGACTCTCCAGCTCAAGGGTACCATTTAGCGGTGTTTCCGGTGTTGCCTGATAACTGGCTTTTAACTGTAGCGGGCCAGCAACAAAGCCATAGTTAATTTCATCCAGTTGCAGTGGGGCTGTATGTAGTTTTAGCGAACCAGGGCGGTAATTTACATTCAGTTGTCCGCTGAGGCCTTTGAACAGGCTGCGATCATAGATCCCTGCAAGTCCGTCTGGCCGTAACTGGCTTTGACTGTTTAGTAAGCCATTCTGATTAAAGCTGACATCACCCGAAGCTGCCAGCCGGCCCCGGTTAAACTCCAGTAAAGGAGGCCAATCGTTTAGTGTTGTTGCCAGTGGATTACCAGCCAGCATAAAAATGTCAGCTAATTGCCAATTAAGCGTTCCCTGATTTTCCTGCCATTGGAGCTGGTGTTCAATGGTCAGGCCAGCACTATTACTTACGGTGCCACTGACGTTGGCATTTTGTAAATCTCCATTGACTGTTGCTTGCCATTGCCAGTTCTGACGATGAAGAGCCGGATAGGCTAGCTGTTCAGCACTCAGATGTAACTGGCTGTCAATATTCAACAGGGCAGAGTGACTGTTTCCTTGTAGGATTAAACGGGAAAATTGTAGCTGCAGTTTTTCTGTTAACAGTTGCTGATAATGCAACTGGCTGCTCAGTAATGATTCAGGAGCAATATCCAGCCGCCAGCTGCCGTCTTTCCAGTAGCCTGATAAGACTGCCTGCGCCTGCAGCTTTTTTAGTGTTAAACCTGAAGCGGGGCTAAATGACAGGTTGGGAATTGCCAGTTCCGCACGTTCAACCAGCACACTGTATGGTGGAATAGTATTCAATATGATGTTGGCGCGGGCGGAGGCTTCTGACGTGCCTGTTGTCTTAAGTTGTAATGCCAGCGGTAGTGCATCAGGCTGTGGCTGTTTCTGCTCTGAAGACTGAACTGCTACTGTCAGACTGTCTGCTGCGATGCCAGCCTGACGAAGATCTGAAGGTATAACCAGTTCGGTCAGTTGTGCCTGGCCGTTCATGTCGTATGCAGTAATTTCTCCATCACTGGCCTGTAACTCTAGCTTTAGTTGGCCTTTTATCCAGCCAATACCAGGAATGGCAAGTGCTGACGGCATAGTGGCGTCCAGTTTCATATTGCCAGTCAGTTGCTGTGTTATTTCGCCGGGGGTGAGCTGTGATAATTGTTCCGATGTGGTTAGCCGCCAATGCCAGTCTGCAACCAGTTCGACAGGTTGCCGGAATTGCTCCAGCCATTGTTGTGGCAGTGGATATCCCCACTCTGCAGCCTGCTGTTGTAGCCATTGTGGGGGAGGGGCCAGAGTAAATTGTGTATCACCTGTCAGCCAGTGACCGTTATCCGCTTCAAGCATGGCATGCAG